>JBAXWE010000009.1:0-38999 GCA_037128565.1 bacterium | reverse complement strand
GCGGCCGCACCGTTGGCGCCGGCTCGATCACGAAGATCACCGAGTAGCAGATGGCGAAGGCAGAGAACCGACCCACGCTGCAACTCGCGTGCACGGAGTGCAAGGAGCGCACGTACACGACGCGTAAGAACAAGCGCAATGATCCGAATCGCCTCGAGTTGATGAAGTACTGCCCGCGATGTCGCGTGCAGCGCATGCATCGCGAGACGAAGTAGGTCAGGAGCAAGGAGAGCATCAGTAGGGGCGTAGCTCAATTGGTAGAGTCCCGGTCTCCAAAACCGGTTGTTGTCGGTTCGAGTCCGGCCGCCCCTGCCAGCCTCTCGGCTACGGTCGCAGAGGGAGTGAAGTGAAGCGAAGGAGCAAACGAGCGTGAAGCGAATCCGAAAGTTCTTCTCGGAGGCAATCTCGGAACTGCGCAAGGTGGCCTGGCCAACTGGCGCACAGGTCCGCGTGCTGACCCTGCTCGTCTTCATCGCCTCCGTGGTCGTGGGCTTCTATATCGCCTTCTGGGACCTGCTCTTTACTGAAATCCTCAAGCTGATCAACCCCGCCTGAGTATCTGGACGACGAGGAGAGACCTGTGACTGATGCACTGAGCCCCGAGACCGGAAGCGCCGCCGCTGAGAAGCCGGCGCCAACGGCGAAGCGACACTGGTACGCCATCCACACGTACTCAGGATTTGAGAACAAGGTGAAGGCGAATCTCGAGCACCGCATTGAGTCGATGGACATGTCCGATCGTATCTTCCAGGTCGTGGTGCCGATGGAAGACGAGATTGTGATTCGCAGCGGCGTGCGTACGACTGTGCAGAAGAAGATCTACCCAGGCTACGTCCTCGTTGACATGATCATGGAGCCGGAGAGCTGGTACGTCGTGCGCAATACGCCGGGCGTCACCAGCTTCGTCGGCGGATCGGCAATCCCTGGCATGAAGGCTGACCCGGTGCCGCTCACCGAGACTGAGGTGAAGCAGATCCTGCGACAGCTCGGCGTAGGCCAGGCACCAACGGTCAAGGTCGCCTTCGTCAAGGGCCAGTCGGTCCGCGTGAACGACGGGCCGTTCTCAGACTTCGTTGGCACGGTCGAAGATATCGATCCAGAGCGAAGCAAGGTCAAGGTGCTGGTCTCGATCTTCGGGCGCGAGACGCCTGTCGAACTCGACCTGCTCCAAGTATCGAAGCTGTAAACCGGAAGTAGAGAGGAGCGCACCATGGCACAGAAGATTCGCGCAACCGTCACGCTGCAGCTCCCCGCGGGTGGGGCAACTCCAGCGCCACCTGTCGGTACGGCCCTCGGGCCTCACGGCATCAACATCGTCGAGTTCACGAAGTCATATAACGAGAAGACCTCCGACCGCAAGGGCGAAGTGATTCCAGCCGTTATCACGATTTTCGAGGATCGCTCGTTCACTTTCGTTCTTAAGACGCCACCGGCTGCGGACATGATCCGTAAGGCGGCGGGCATTGAGAAGGGTGCAGGCGATCACAAGGCTGGCAACGTCGGCAAGATCACCCGCGCACAGGTGCAAGAGATTGCAACCAAGAAGATGGCTGACCTGAACGCCCCAACGATTGAGGCGGCCTGCAAGATGATCGAGGGATCAGCAAAGTCCATGGGAGTAGAGGTCGTCGCCTGACGATCGCCGCAACCCCGCGGTGAAGGGGGAGGCCGACAAACGGCCGACAAGGAGGAATTAAAATGGCAAAGCACGGCAAGCGCTACATCGAAGCGGCAAAGCTGGTTGACCCAGAGAAGCAGTACGAGCCAAATGAGGCCGCTGCCCTGGTGAAGAAGACCGCGACCGCGAAGTTTGACCAGACGATCGAGGTCCATATTCGCCTCGGTGTTGACCCAAGACAGTCGGATGAGATGGTGCGCGGCACCATCGGCCTCCCGCACGGCACTGGTAAGCGCGTGCGCATCGCCGTCTTCGCCCAGGGCGAGAAGGCGAACGAGGCGACGAAGGCTGGCGCAGATGAGGTCGGCGCCGCCGATCTGATTGCCAAGGTCGACGGTGGCTGGAGCGACTTCGACGTTGCTATCGCAACGCCAGACATGATGGGTCAGGTCGGTAAGCTCGGTAAGGTGCTCGGCCGCAAGGGCCTGATGCCGAACCCGAAGGCCGGCACGATCACCAACGACCTCGAGCGCACTATCGCTGAGTTGAAGTCGGGTCGCGTGGAGTTCAAGGTCGATAAGGCCGCGATCATCCACCTCGGTTTCGCCAAGGCGAGCTTCACCGAAGCGCAGATCGTCGGAAACCTGGCGACCCTGCTCGACGCGGTGAACCGCTCCAAGCCAACCGGGCTCAAGGGCACCTTCATCAAGGGCGTCAGCATCTCCGCCTCCATGGGGCCTGGTGTTGCCGTTGACGTACCAGCACTGCTGGCGGTCGCGGGGTAAACTCCCCATCCGCGTCGGCCCGGCTGGCCGACCGAAATAGAAGCGCCCGAGTGGAGACGCTCGGGAGACGAAATACGACGATTCGCCGAAGAGGGCCTGTGACCCCCGCCGTGAGGCAGGGGACTTAAGCCACTTAGAGGTCAACCGCAAGGTCGACCAATGAGTGGGCATGCTGAGGCAGAGGGTTTCTCGCGGAACGCGCGACCCCCTGTGACGCGAAGAGTTGCAGGGGTGCCAGCTGCATCCGCCGAGACGCACCGGCCTGTGCGTCCAGAGAAGGAGGAACCGTGCCAACGCAGAAGAAGCGCAGCACGATCGATTCGCTCGCGAACGAGCTGTCGAAGAGCCGTGGGCTCATCCTTACCTCGTACCGAGGTCTTACGGTGTCGGATTTCGCCGCCATCCGTAACACGCTTCGGCCGCTGGGGATCACGTACCGGGTGGTGAAGAACCGCCTGATGCGCGTCGCCGCAAACGAGGCGGGGAACGCCACCCTTCCGTCCCATCTCTCCGGTCCGACGGCGATTGCCTTCGGCACGGGAGACGAGGCGGTTCTGGCCAAGACGGTACTGGCGGCCCTCAAGGCCTACCCAGCCGCCGAGGTCAGGGGGGCCATCCTGGGGACGTCGATTCTCGACCTCGCCCAGCTGACGGCGCTCTCGAAGCTCCCAAGCCGCGAAGTGCTCTTGGCCACGGTGGCTGGGGCATTCCAGGCACCGGTCCAGAAGCTCGCCTTCCTCTTCAATGCTCCGCTGCAGAAGCTGGGCTACGCCCTCGGTGGGCTGAAGACGAAGCGCGAGGCCGAAGGGGCCTAATCGCCGGTAGTCCGGTCCATTTTGTAACAATATCGGCCCAACTGGGCTGAAAGAAGGAGAGAATCATGTCGAAGCTCACTACCGATCAGATGCTCGAGGCCGTCAGCGAGATGACCGTCCTGGAGCTTTCCGAGTTCGTGAAGGCGTTCGAGGAGAAGTTCGGCGTTAGCGCTGCGGCTCCAGTCGCCGTCGCTGCCGCCCCAGCCGCCGGTGGCGCCGCAGCAGGTGGCGAGGCCGCGGGCAGCGACTCCGTCTCGGCTGTCCTCGCGGAAGTCGGCGCCAACAAGATCCAGGTCATCAAGGTGGTGCGCGAGCTCACCGGTCTCGGCCTCAAGGAGGCGAAGGACCTGGTGGACGCCGCTCCAAAGCCAATCAAGGAGGGGATCTCCAAGGCTGACGCCGAGAAGATCGTCGCCGCCCTCGCCGAGGCTGGCGCCAAGGTCGAGATCAAGTAACAATCAGGCGAATACCCCCCGCCCCAGCGTGGGGCGGGGGGAGCGCCACCCCCTATCGGGAGGGGGTAAAACGTGCCCCGCTTGCCAGGTTTGGCTCTGGGGTCTAGTATCACCCTTCGCCTTCGGGCGACCATTGAACAGCGTCCATATCGCCGAGCGTCCAGGATCGACGAAGGAGCCGCCGCATGCCGACTCGCACCGCCGCTAGCGCCAGCGCCACCGGAGGCCGCAAGTTCTACTCGCGCATCCCTGAGATCCTCGAAATCCCAAATCTTATTGACCTGCAGACCAACTCATTCGCCGCATTTGTCGGACCTGAGTGGATCCCTGGCGCGACACCGCTGCCAAAGGGAACAAAGACATTCCTCGCCGAACTCCTTGAAGAGATCAGCCCGATCCGCGACTTCACCGGCAAGCGCCTGGAGCTGAACTTCCTCGACTACGAATTCAAGGACGAGAAGGTCACTGAAAGTGACGCACGCGCTAAGGACCTTACCTACGCCCGCCCACTCATGGTGAACGCGGAGCTGAAGGTTCTTGAGACTGGCGAAATTCGACGTCAGCAGATTTATATGGGCGACTTCCCGTGGATGACCACGCAGGGTACGTTCATCATCAACGGCGCGGAGCGCGTTGTTGTTTCGCAGCTCGTGCGCTCGCCTGGAGTCTTCTATACCGACACCGTTGATCCTGTTTCGGGTCGCGGTCTCTGGTCAGCGAAGGTCATTCCAAACCGCGGCGCGTGGCTCGAGTTCGAGACCAGCGGCAAGGACCAGCTCTACGTCAAGGTTGATCGCAAGCGCAAGATTGCAGCCACGTCGCTGCTTCGCGCCGTTGGCTACGAAACCAACGATGAGATCGCCGGACTCTTCTCACGACTTCCAAGCAACCCTGAACATCCGTATCTCGCGAACACGCTCGAGAAGGATGGCACGGCAACGCGCAGCGAGGCGCTCGTTGAGGTGTACAAGCGTCTGCGTCCTGGAGATCCACCAACCGGCGACAACGCACGATCGCTCGTCGAGAATCTCTTCTTCAATGGGCGACGTTATGACTTGGGTCGCGTCGGCCGCTACAAGTTCACGCAGCGCCTGAGCGAAACCGCCGAGCGCATGGGCATTGAGCTTCCAGGGCCAGAGGTTCGCACGCTGACCCGCGAAGACCTCGCCGCGATTGTTGGCCACCTGATCCTCGCGAACGAGGGTGGCGCACATCGAGATGTCACCGACCATCTTGGCAACCGCCGCGTGCGCGCCAATGGCGAGTTGATCATGAACGCGTTCCGTGTCGGCCTCCTGCGCATGGAGCGCGTCATCAAGGAGCGCATGACCATTCAGGAAGACGACAAGGCAACACCGAGCGCGCTTGTTAACGTGCGCCCAGTTGTCGCCGCAATGAAGGAGTTCTTCGGCGGCTCCCAGTTGAGCCAGTTCATGGATCAGACGAACCCACTCGCCGAACTCACGAGCAAGCGGCGCCTCTCGGCACTCGGGCCAGGCGGACTTTCGCGAGAGCGCGCTGGCTTCGACGTTCGCGACGTCCACCACAGCCACTACGGCCGCATCTGCCCAATTGAAACGCCAGAAGGCCCGAACATCGGTCTCATTGGCTCGCTCGCAACCTTCGGCCGCGTCAACGAGCTTGGCTTCATCGAGTCGCCATATCGCCGCGTCAAGGAGGGCCGCGTCACGACCGACGTGATCTACCTCGCCGCTGACGAAGAGGAGCGATACGCGATCGCCCAGGCGAACGCAGAGCTCGATAGCAACTCGCACCTTGTTGGCGAGCGCATCTACTGCCGCAAGGGCGATGGTTTCGAACTTGTTGAGCCGACGCGCGTCGATTTCATGGACGTATCACCAAAGCAGGTGGTCTCCGTGGCAACCGCGCTCATTCCGTTCCTGGAGCACGACGACGCAAACCGCGCACTGATGGGTTCCAACATGATGCGTCAGGCGGTCCCGCTCCTTCAGCCACACGCGCCAGTCGTGGGTACCGGTGTCGAGGGTCGCGCCGCGCGCGACTCCGGCCAGGTTGTCATTGCTCACCGCCCAGGCGTCGTCACCTCCGTCGCGGCCGACCTGATCGTGGTTGAGCCAGACGAGGCTGCCAACAAGAAAGACATCGACCACTATCCGCTGCTGAAGTTCGTGCGATCAAACCAGGGGACCTGCTTGAACCATCGGCCAGCCGTCGAGGTAGGCGACCGCGTGAAGCCGGGCCAGGTGATCGCCGACTCCATGTCCACCGAAGGGGGCGAACTCGCCCTCGGCCAGAATATCGTCGTCGCCTACATGTCGTGGGAGGGGGCGAACTACGAGGACGCGATCATCATTAGCGAGCGACTCGTGCGCGAGGACGTCTTCACCTCCATTCACATTGAGAAGCACGAGATCGAGGCCCGCGACACGAAGCTCGGACCAGAAGAGATCACCCGTGACATCGCCAACGTTCCTGAGGAGCTCCTCGCGAACCTCGACGAGCGCGGCATTATCAATGTCGGCGCCGACGTGCGCCCTGGCGACATTCTCGTTGGCAAGATCACCCCGAAGGGCGAGACCGAGGTCACCGCTGAAGAGCGACTCCTCCGCGCAATCTTCGGTGAGAAGGCGCGCGAGGTGAAGGACTCCTCACTGCGACTGCCGCACGGCGAGCGCGGTACCGTTGTCGAAGTCCGCGAGTTCCATCGCGCAGAGGTTGACCTCGCCCCAGGCGTGAACCAGTTGGTGCGCGTCTCCGTTGCGCAGAAGCGCAAGATTTCGGTCGGCGACAAGATGGCTGGCCGACACGGCAACAAGGGCGTCGTCTCGCGCATCCTTCCGGTCGAAGACATGCCGTACCTGCCGGATGGCACACCCGTCGACATCATCCTCAACCCGCTCGGCGTGCCGAGCCGCATGAACATCGGCCAGCTCCTCGAGACGCACCTTGGTTGGGCGCTCGCGAAGCAGGGCCTCAAGGGAGCAACGCCCGTCTTTGACGGTGCCACCGAAGAGAACATCATCGCCGAGCTCGAGGCGGCAGGTCTGCCAGCGGACGGCAAGATCACGCTGCGCGATGGCAAGAGCGGCAAGGAGTTTGACCGCCCAATTACGGTCGGCGTCACCTACATGCTCAAGTTGCACCACCTTGTCGAAGACAAGATCCACGCGCGTTCAACTGGCCCATACAGCTTGATCACGCAGCAGCCGCTCGGCGGCAAGGCCCAGTTCGGAGGCCAGCGTTTCGGTGAGATGGAGGTTTGGGCACTTCAGGCCTACGGCGCCGCAAACATTCTGCAGGAGATCCTCACGGTCAAGTCCGACGACGTCGTCGGCCGCGTGCAGGCATACGAGGCGATCGTTAAGGGCGAGCGCATCCAGGCGCCTGGCGTGCCTGAGTCGTTCAAGGTGCTCGTGAAGGAGCTCCAGAGCCTTGGCATCAGTGTCGACATTCTCAACCACGACGACGAGGTAATCGAACTACTTGAGGACCCGGCTGGCTACGCCACGCCGAACCTTGGGATCAACCTCAAATCATTCGAGATCGATTGAGCGCGGCGTAGAGGCGAGGAGAGATCATGCTTGAAGTAAACAATTTCGATTCAATCCGCGTTGCGCTGGCGAGCCCAGAGCAGATCCGCGGGTGGTCGAAGGGCGAGGTCACCAAGCCAGAGACGATTAACTACCGCACCCTCAAGCCAGAGAAGGACGGCCTCTTCGACGAGCGTATCTTCGGGCCAACGAAGGACTGGGAGTGCTACTGCGGAAAGTACAAGCGCATTCGCTATAAGGGAATCATCTGCGACAAGTGTGGCGTCGAGGTCACACGCAGCAAGGTGCGACGTGAGCGCTTGGGCCACATTCAGTTGGCGAGCCCTGTTTCACACATCTGGTATTTCAAGGGGACCCCAAGCCGTCTGGCAACTCTTCTTGAGATCTCACCACGCAACCTGGAGAAGGTTCTCTACTTCGCGCAGTACATCGTTACCAGCGTCGATGAAGAGGCTCGCAAGGAGGCCCTAAAGGGACTCGACGACGAACTCGCCGGACGCGGCGGCGGCGCAACTGCCGAAGAGGAGAGCGAGATCAACGCTCGACTGAAGCGACAGCTCACCGAGCTTGAGCGCGAAGTTCGCGCCCGACTTGAACAGGTGGAATCCGACCGCGCCGAGCGCGCCCAGGCAATGGGTGAAGCCGCGCAGGTTTCCGAGCGCGCCATTAACGACCTCGGCGAAGAGAAGGCCGACGGCGCCATCGTGTTCGAAACCACCGCAGAGATCATCGTTGCTGACGGGGCGCTCGGCGGCAAGGAGGCAAAGGCGCGACTGCGCGCCGTGCTGACCCAGGCCTCCATCGACGACGAGCAGAACTTCACCGCACTCAAGGAGTCAATCGCCAAGGAGGGGGAGCAGAAGAAGGCCGACCTGAAGGCGCTCGCTGAGGGCGAGGTCGGCGCACTGCGTGCGAACGCCAAGACATCAGCACAGAGCCGCAAGGAAGAGATCGCCAAGGAGAAGAAGGCGCTGCTCGGCTTGAAGGCGTTCCAGCTACTTCCAGAAATTGGCCGCGAGGACGAGCTCGATAGCTTCCGTACCCTCGACGCCAAGTTCGGCAGCGAGCGCCCACGTGGTGCACGCATCTTCCGCGCCGGCATGGGTGCCGAGGCGGTCCGTGAACTCATCGAGCGCATGGACCTTGATGCCGAAGCGAAGGAGCTTGCTGTTGAGGTCCGCAACACCGCTGGCATGCGCCGCAAGAAGGCGATCAAGCGCCTCCGCCTCCTCGAGGCCTTCCGCCGCTCAGGTGCACGACCAGAGTGGATGATCATGTCGGTCCTGCCGGTGATCCCACCAGACCTGCGCCCAATGGTGCAGCTCGACGGTGGCCGTTTCGCCACCTCCGACCTGAACGACCTCTACCGCCGTGTGATCAATCGCAACAACCGCCTTAAGCGCCTGATTGAGCTCGGCGCCCCTGAGATCATCGTGCGCAATGAGAAGCGCATGCTCCAAGAGGCGGTCGACGCCCTCATCGATAACGGCCGACGTGGACGTGCCATCTCCGGCACCGGCAATCACCGACTCAAGTCGCTCAGCGACATGCTCAAGGGGAAGCAGGGGCGCTTCCGCCAGAACCTCCTTGGCAAGCGCGTCGACTATTCGGGCCGCTCCGTCATCGTGGTTGGTCCAGAGCTGAAGCTGCACGAGTGCGGCATTCCAAAGAAGATGGCGCTCGAACTCTTCAAGCCATTCGTCATGCGTCAGCTTGTTGAGCTCGGACATGCGCACAACATCAAGAGCGCCAAGCGCCTCGCCGAGCGCGCTACCGATGTGGTGTGGGAGGTGCTCGCCGATGTGATCAAGGATCACCCAGTGCTGCTCAACCGCGCCCCAACCCTGCACCGACTCGGCATCCAGGCATTTATGCCGGTGCTCGTCGAGGGTTCAGCAATCCGCATCCACCCGCTCGTTTGCACGGCGTTCAACGCCGACTTCGACGGTGACCAGATGGCGGTGCATGTGCCGCTCTCTGAGCCAGCCCAGCAGGAGGCACGCGAGCTGATGCTCTCGTCCAACAACCTGCTCTCGCCAGCCGATGGTTCGCCGATCGTTTCCCCGACCCAGGACATGGTGCTCGGCTGCTTCTATCTCACGCAGGAGACGGCCTTGGCCGATGGTGCCAAGCGACGCCGCTTCTCCGACGAGACTGAAGCGCTCCTCGCCTACGATCTCGGACAGATCGCCATCCACGCGCCAATCGACGTCGTCGCCAAGGTGTGGGACGAGAAGAGCGAGGGGCTCGTTGAGCAGCGCATTGAGACCACTATTGGTCGCGTGAAGTTCAACGAGATCCTTCCAGACCGACTTCGTTTCGTGAACCGCTCGCTGGCGCGTGCTGATCTCCGCGAGCTGATTAGCCGCTCCTTCCAGCTCCTCGGCAAGGCCGAAACCGCACTCCTCGCTGACGGCATCAAGCGCGTCGGATTTGAGGCGGCAACGCGCGGCGGCATGACGATCTCCGTGTTTGACATCGCCATGGCGCAGGGGAAGAAGGCGATCATCGCCGAGGCCGACAAGGATGTTGCCAAGGTTGACGGTCAGTACACGCAGGGTCTCATCACCGACGAGGAGCGCTACAAGAACGTGATTCGCGTCTGGCAGAAGGCCACCGGCGATATCGGGACCGCCATGATGGAGGAGCTCAACACGAAGAAGGGTGGCCGCGATCCGCAGTTCCACCCACTCCTCATGATGACGAACTCTGGTGCCCGCGGAAACAAGGGCAACATCGGTCAGCTCGGCGCGATGCGCGGCCTCATGGCCGATCCATCTGGCCGCATCATCGACGTTCCAGTGAAGTCAAACTTCCGCGAGGGAATGACGGTGCTCGAGTACTTCATCTCAACACACGGTGCGCGTAAGGGTCTCGCTGACACGGCGCTCCGAACCGCAGACTCCGGCTACCTCACTCGACGACTGGTTGACGTCGCACAGGATGTCATCGTTCGCATCGCAGATTGCGGTACGGCCGAAGCCACACACATCACGCTCGCTGATACGGCTGACGTGACTGGCACGGAGTGGCCAATCGCCGCCGATCACCCCGACATGAAGGAGCTGCGTGGCACATTCGCGCGCCGTCTGCTCGGCCGCATTGCAGCGGAAGAGATCAAGTTGGATGCAAGCCACTCCATCATGCGCGGCGAAGAGATCAACGAGGCATATTCGGTGAGCATCGCCGCTGCCACAAAGGTTGATGTTGTTGCCGTACGCTCACCACTCTCCTGCGTCGCTCCTGCGGGCGTCTGCCAGGCCTGCTACGGCCGCAACCTTGCCACGGGCAAGCTCATTGAAATGGGTGAGTCGGTCGGCATCATGGCGGCCCAGTCAATCGGCGAGCCAGGAACACAGCTCACCATGCGAACGTTCCACACCGGCGGCGTCGCCGGCCTCGACATCACCGCCGGTCTGCCACGCGTGGAAGAGCTCTTCGAGGCTCGCAAGCCGAAGGGTAAGGCTGAGATCAGCCGCATCGATGGCGTCGTCGAAGTGATCCGCAGCGATGCGGGGACGATTGTTGAAGTCACCCACAGCGAGAAGTACGAGATTGAACTCGACCTGCCGATCGACGCCGCACTGACCGTACGCGAGGGCGACCTCGTTGAGGCCGGCCAGCTCATCGGTACCTCGGCAACGACGGGCGACCTCACCGCTCCGGTGAAGGGCCTGCTCGTCAAGTCGAAGGACGGCCTGGTGATTCGCGCTGAAGACGTCGTCCCGGCATCGAAGTACCCAATCCCGCACAACGCCAAGCTCTTGGTGAAGAGCGGCGACCGCGTCCGTGCGGGCGACCCACTCACCGATGGCCCACTCGACCCACAGGAGCTCCTCGAGGTCCGTGGTCGAGCCGAGGTGCAGAACTACCTCGTCAAGGAGGTCCAGAAGGTCTACCGAAGCCAGGGTGTAACAATCTCCGATAAGCACATCGAGATCATCGTCCGCCAGCTCCTGCGCAAGGTGCGGGTCGACAACCCAGGCGATACCCACATGCTCCCAACCGAGCTGGCCGATCGCCTCGCCTTCGAGCGTGAGAACGCCCGAGTCCTCGCCGAGGGTGGCGAACCGGCCACCGCGGCCCCGCAGCTCCTGGGTGTAACAAAGGCCTCCCTGAACACGGAGAGCTTCCTCGCGGCGGCCTCGTTCCAGGAGACGACCCGCGTGCTCACCGAGGCGGCGATCACCGGTGCCCGCGACTACCTCGTGGGCCTCAAGGAGAACGTCATCATCGGCAAGCTCATCCCAGCCGGTACTGGTGCCCCAGACAAGGTTGCCGCCCGCAAGGAGGCTGAGAAGCTTCGTGCTGCGGCTGCCCTGGCCGGTGGCGACCTGCCAACCGACTTCGGCAAGGACGACTTCAACGTCTTCCTCGAGTCCGAAGAGGGTGGAGCGAGCCAGGACGACGTCTCTCAGTTGGTGGCCCTCCTTACCGAGGAGAAGCCGGCAGCCGAGGGCGAAGCTGAGGCGAATCCCTTCTTGGCAGACGCTGCCGAAGCCCCAAAGGGCGACGAGGGGGGAGCCTAAGAGCGGATCTCAGTCGTCCCGCAAGGGGGGTGCTTTGACACCCTTCGTGCTTGGCTGCTACGCTCCGCGACCGTGCATAAAGGGCTCAACCGCCCTGCACCACGCCAGTAGTGGAATCGAGTAGAGAAGGAGCGCGCGTACAACGTGCCTACGATTAACCAGCTCGTTCGAAAGGGTCGCAAGCCGAAGGTCTCGAAGATCAAGGCCTCAGCGTTCCGCAAGAACTGGAACGGCATTAAGCAGCGTCAGGAGTCCGCAGAGGGCGCCCCGATGAAGCGTGGTGTCTGCTTGATCGTGCGCACCATGACCCCGAAGAAGCCGAACTCCGCACTTCGAAAGATCGCCCGCGTGAAGCTCACCAACCAGATGGAAGTCACCGCCTACATCCCCGGCATTGGCCACAACCTTCAGGAGCACAGCGTTGTGCTTGTCCGTGGCGGCCGCGTGAAGGACCTTCCGTCGGTGAAGTACCACATCGTTCGCGGCGCACTCGATGCCGCCGGTGTGAAGGATCGCAAGCAAAGCCGATCAAAGTATGGCGCGAAGGCTGAACAAGCCGTCGTGAAGAAGAAGTAAGCGATGCCGCGTCGTACAACGGTCCCACGCAAGCTTAAGTACGAAGTTGTTCCGCTGAACAAAACCGTTGACCGCTTTGTGGTCAAGGTGATGTTGAGTGGCAAGCGCGGACTCGCAGAGCGCATTCTTCGCGAAGCGCTTGCACGTGTTGAGTCGCAGGCGAACCGCCCAGGCCTTGAAGTGCTTGACCTTGCTCTGCGCAATGCAACGCCACTGATCGAAGTAAAGCCACGCCGCGTTGGTGGCGCCACCTACCAGGTCCCCGTTGAGATTCGCGGCGAGCGCCGCTTGAGCCTCGGCGTGCGTTGGTTGGTTCAGGCTGCACGTAAGCGCAACGGCAAGAGCATGTCCGACAAGCTCGCCGCTGAGTTTCTTGATGCATCGAACAATCTCGGCGCCGCAGTGAAGCGACGCGAAGAGACCCACAAGATGGCGGAGGCGAACAAGGCCTTCAGCCACTTCCGGTTCTAGGGGCGAGAGATGGCACGAGCAACGTCGCTCCTACGAACGCGAAACATCGGCATCATTGCGCACATTGACGCGGGTAAGACCACGGTCACCGAGCGCATCCTCTTCTACACCAAGAAGATCCATAAGATCGGCGAGGTCCACGAGGGCGCCGCAACGATGGACTGGATGGAGCAGGAGCAGGAGCGCGGCATCACCATTACCGCCGCCGCCACGACCTGCGCCTGGAAGGATCACGTCATCAACATCATCGATACGCCCGGGCACGTGGACTTCACCGTTGAGGTGGAGCGCTCGCTCCGCGTCCTTGACGGCGCGGTCGTCATCTTCGACGGCGTCGCCGGCGTAGAGCCACAGTCCGAAACCGTCTGGCGCCAGGCTGACCGCCACGCCGTTCCACGCTTCTGCTTCATCAACAAGCTCGACCGCACCGGTGCCGACTTCTGGCGCTGCTTCGACATGATCAAGGACCGCCTCGGCGCCAACGCCGTCCCACTCCAGCTCCCAATTGGCCTTGAAGATAAGTTTGAGGGCGTCATCGACCTCATCGCCATGGAAGAGATCGTTTATCTCGACGACAAGGGCGAGAAGAGCGAGCGCCGACCGATCCGCGCCGAGCTCAAGGCTGAGGCCGACAAGTGGCACGCCTTCTTGCTTGACCAGGCGGCTGGCCAGACCGACGCACTGACCGAGATCTATCTCGAGACCGGCACTCTGAGCGAGGCCCAGGTCCGCGAAGGGATCCGCGTCGGCACCCTCGGCTACAAGATCGTTCCGGTCTTGACCGGCTCAGCCCTGAAGAACAAGGGCGTGCAGCCGATGCTTGACGCTGTTGTGGAATACCTCCCAAGCCCGCTCGACGTCCCTGGCATCCAGGGGACCGACCCACGCAACATCGAGAACAAGATGTCGCGCCCAGTCGATGACGATGCACCGTTCGCCGCCCTCGCCTTCAAGATCGCCGCCGACCCGTTCGTCGGGAAGCTCGGCTTCTTCCGCGTCTACTCCGGCGTCCTCAAGGCCGGTTCGTACGTGCTCAACCCATCAAAGGGGAAGAAGGAGCGCATCGGCCGCCTGATCCGCATGCACGCCAACCACCGTGAAGAGATTGACGAGGTTCGAACCGGCGACATCGCCGCAGCCGTTGGCCTCAAGGACACCTTCACGGGCGATACCCTCTGCGATCCAGAGCACCCAATCGTGCTCGAGTCGATGACCTTCCCAGATCCAG
The DNA here is from genome assembly GCA_037128565.1 of bacterium. Lineage (GTDB taxonomy): Bacteria > Chloroflexota > Limnocylindria > Limnocylindrales > Limnocylindraceae > Limnocylindrus. The sequence continues at coordinate 24,989 of JBAXWE010000009.1, read as the reverse complement.
TGATCGAGCTGAGTGTTGAGCCGAAGACAAAGGCGGACCAGGAGAAGATGGGCGTCGCCCTGCAGCGCCTCGCCGAAGAGGACCCAACCTTCCGCGTGCATACCGACCAGGAGTCGGGTCAGACCCGCATCGCCGGCATGGGCGAGCTCCACCTCGACATCATCGTCGACCGCATGGTGCGCGAGTTCAATGTTGCCGCCAATATTGGTCGTCCATCCGTTTCATACCGTGAAACCATCCGCAAGCGCGCCAACGGCGAAGGCCGATTCGTGCGCCAGTCCGGTGGTAAGGGCCAGTACGGTCATGCCGTGATCGTGGCCGAACCTGGCGAGAAGGGGACGGGCTACGTCTTCATCGACAAGATCGTCGGTGGCTCTGTGCCACGCGAATTCATCAAGCCGATCAACGAGGGGATCCGCGAGGCCCTCCAGACGGGCATTTACGCCGGCTTCCCTGGTGTCGACGTTACCGTCACCCTGGTCGACGGCTCGTACCACGACGTCGACTCCTCAGAAATGGCCTTCAAGATCGCTGGCTCCATGGCCCTCAAGGACGCTTTCCCTAAAGCTGACCCATGCGTACTTGAGCCGGTGATGAACGTTGAAGTGACGATGCCAGAGCAGTTCCTCGGCGATGTGATGGGTGACCTGAACAGCCGACGCGGACAGGTACTTGGGATGGAGAATCGCGGCACGACCCAGGTCGTCAAGGCCAACGTCCCGCTCGCGACCATGTTCGGGTACGCTACTGACCTCCGATCGATGACCCAGGGCCGAGCGGCCTTCTCGATGGAGCTCTCCCACTACGCCGAAGTTCCATCGCACATCGCGCAGGAACTGGTGGCGAAGTCCAAAACTGCGGCGCAGGCGTAGTCGGCGCACGGTTGTTTGTAGAAGCGTAAGAAAGAAAGAAGGAGGAGTTCGAGATGGCAAAGGCAAAGTTCGAGCGGTCCAAGCCGCACGTCAATATCGGAACGATCGGGCATATCGACCACGGCAAGACGAGCCTGACCGCCGCGATCTCGAAGTACCTCGCCCTGAAGGGGAGCGCGGAGTATCGCGCCTTTGATTCGATCGACAACGCGCCAGAAGAGCGCGAGCGTGGCATCACGATCTCGATCTCGCACGTCGAGTACGAGACCGAGGCGCGACACTATGCGCACGTCGACTGCCCAGGGCACGCCGACTACATCAAGAACATGATTACGGGCGCGGCCCAGATGGACGGCGCGATCCTCGTGGTCGCCGCCACCGACGGCCCGATGCCCCAGACGAAGGAGCACGTCCTCTTGGCCAAGCAGGTCGAGGTGCCGTTCATCGTCGTCTTCCTGAACAAGTGCGACATGGTCGATGACCCAGAGCTCTTGGATCTCGTCGAGCTCGAGGTGCGCGAGCTCCTCAGCAAGTACGACTTCCCGGGCGACAAGATTCCGGTCGTGCGCGGCTCCGCGCTGAAGGCCCTCGAGGCCCCAGACGATGCCAGCAACCCCGCCTACGCGCCGATCCAGGCGCTGATGGATGCGGTTGACTCGTACATCCCAACACCGGTCCGCGAGATCGACAAGCCGTTCCTGATGCCAGTCGAAGACGTCTTCGGCATCAAGGGTCGCGGCACCGTCGCCACGGGCCGCATCGAGCGCGGCATCGTCAAGGTTGGCGATGAGGTGGAGCTGGTCGGCATTACCGCCACCCGCAAGATCGTCGTCACCGGCGTCGAGATGTTCAAGAAGCTCTTGGATGAGGGTCGCGCTGGCGATAACACGGGGCTCCTGCTCCGCGGTATCGAGCGCGAGGAGATCCAGCGCGGCCAGGTCTTGGCCAAGTCGGGCTCCGTCACCCCGCACACCAAGTTCAACGCCGAGGTCTACGTCCTCACCAAGGACGAGGGCGGCCGTCACACGCCGTTCTACAACGGCTACCGTCCGCAGTTCTACCTGCGCACGACCGACGTCACCGGTTCGATCGGCCTCCCAGCGGGCGCCGAGATGATCATGCCGGGCGACAACGTCGAGATGACGGTGGAGCTCATCACCCCGATCGCCATCGAGGTTGGTCAGCGCTTCGCGATCCGCGAAGGCGGCCGCACCGTTGGCGCCGGCTCGATCACGAAGATCACCGAGTAGCAGATGGCAAAGCAGCGGATCCGCATTCGGCTCAAGGCGTATGACCACCGCCTCATCGATCAGTCTGCCCAGACGATCGTTGAGACGGCTCAGCGCACTGGCGCCGATGTGATCGGTCCGGTGCCGCTACCAACCCGCATCGAGAAGTTCACCGTGCTGCGCTCGCCGTTCATCGATAAGGACAGCCGAGAGCAGTTCGAGATTCGAACACACAAGCGCCTGGTAGACATCATTGATCCGACCCCAAAGACGGTCGACGCGCTGATGCGACTCACGCTCGCAGCCGGCGTCGACATTGAAATTAAGATGTAGGTGAGTGGAATGACGATTGGACTGCTCGGCCGAAAGGTCGGGATGACTCAGATCTTCGCCCCGGACGGGACCTCTGTGCCCGTTACGGTCGTGTCGATCGAGCCAAACACCGTCACGAAGCTCCGCACCCCAGACCAGGATGGCTACACCGCTGTGCAGCTCGGCATTGAGGCTGGGAAGCGCCGACTGAACAAGCCCGACCAGGGCCAGTTCAAGGGCGAGTTGCCAGCCTGCTCCGTTGTTCGTGAGTTCCGCGTTGAGTCGACCGAGGGGATGACCCTGGGCCAGACGCTTGACGTCAGCCTTTTCGCCGATGGCGATCTCGTCGATGTGACGGGCATCTCCAAGGGGAAGGGCTTCGCCGGAACGATCAAGCGCCACAGCTTCGCAAGCGGACCTGAGACCCACGGCGCTGACCATCACCGCGAGCCAGGCTCGATCGGTGCCGGTACGACTCCGGGTCGCGTCTATCGCGGTACCCGCATGGCTGGTCACATGGGCGTCGATCGCACCACCATCCAGAAGGTCACCATCGTTCGTTCCGACGGCGCGCAGAACCTGCTGCTCCTCAAGGGCTCGGTTCCTGGCGCGAAGAACGCACTCGTCATGGTGAGCAAGGCGGAGCAGATCTAATGACTACTGTTGACGTCTTCTCGAAAGCTGGAGCCAAGGTGGGAACCGTTGAGTTGCCTGCCGCCTTCTCCTCGCCAGTGAATGAGGCGCTCATCCACCAGGCCGTTGTCTCTCAGCTCGCTGGCCGACGCACCGGTACGCACGCTTCGAAGAAGCGTGGCGCCGTCGCTGGTGGCGGCCGCAAGCCATGGAAGCAGAAGGGGACCGGTCGTGCACGACAGGGTTCCACCCGTTCGCCACAGTGGAAGGGCGGCGGTGTTGTCTTCGGGCCACAGGTTCGCTCCCACGAGATTCCATTCCCGAAGCGCATGCGCCGCGCGGCCCTCTTGGGCGCGCTCGCTGCCAAGGTTGAAACGCTCAAGATCATTGACGTGCTCGGCATCGAGACGCCAAAGACACAGATCATCGCCGGTATGTGCACCGCACTCAAGGCTGGCAAGCACGTGCTCGTGGTCTCGCCAACTGTCGGCACCGCGCTGGTCAAGTCCGCCGCGAACATCCCGTACCTCTCGGTACTGCGCGCCGACTCACTCAACGTTGTTGACCTCGTCAATGCCGACACGATCATCGTGGAGCAGGCAGCTCTCGCTGAGATCCAGGAGGTGTACGGATGAACCGCACCCCACACGAGACGATCCTTCGCCCTGTGATCTCCGAGAAGTCGATCCTGCAGTCACAGACCGGCACGTACACCTTTGCGGTGCACGCCGACGCCTCCAAGATTGAGATTGCCGCCGCCATTGCCTCGCTCTTCACCGTTAAGGTGAAAGAGGTCAACGTGCTCACCACCAAGGCGAAGGCGACGCGCGGCACCCTCGCCCGCAGTCGCTTCCCAGGTAAGACGACCCCATGGCGCAAGGCCATGGTCACCCTCGCCCCTGGCGAGAAGATTCAGTTCTTCGAAGGAGTCTAACCATGGCACTTCGTCGATTGAAGCCAACCAGCGCCGGCGTCCGTGGCATGACCATGCCAACGTTCGACGAGATCACGACCAATGAGCCACACAAGCCGCTGACCGAGAAGCTCGTGCGCGGTTCAGGGCGTAACTTCCAGGGGAAGATCACCGTTCGTCACCGTGGTGGCGAGCAGAAGCGCCTCTATCGCAAGATCGACTTCCGCCGCAATAAGTTTGGCGTGCCAGCCCGCGTGGCGACCGTTGAGTACGATCCAAACCGCTCAGCTCGCATCGGCCTCCTCAACTATGCCGATGGCGAGAAGCGCTACATGCTCCTGCCAAACGGCCTCTCGGTCGGCGACAACGTGGTCTCGGGTCCAGATGCTGAAGCGAAGGTCGGAAACGCCCTGCCGCTCGGTCGCATGCCGCTCGGTACAACGGTCCACAACATTGAGCTCGTTCCAGGGAAGGGTGGCCAGATGGTCCGCTCCGCTGGAACCGCTGCACAGCTCGTCGCCAAAGAGGGCGCATTTGCCACCATTCGTATGCCTTCTGGCGAGATGCGTCTCGTTCCACTTCTCTGCATGGCAACCGTGGGTCAGGTGTCGAACCTTGACCACGAGAACATGGCGATCGGTAAGGCCGGGCGCGCGCGACATATGGGCAAGCGCCCAGAAGTCCGTGGCTCTGCAATGAACCCGGTTGATCACCCTCACGGCGGTGGCGAAGGCAAGGCCCCAACGGGTATGCCTCCGAAGACGCCTTGGGGCAAGCCTGCGATGGGTCTTCGTACCCGCCGCAATAAGTTGACGCAGCGGCTGATCGTCCGCTCGCGACACGCACGCTGATCGAGGAGGAGGCTTAATGTCACGTTCATCTAAGAAGGCTCCGTTCGTCGAGAAGCGGCTCCTTGCGCGCGTTCAGGCAATGAATGCGATCAATGAGAAGCGCGTCGTGAAGACCTGGTCGCGCGCATCGGTCATCTACCCAGACTTCATCGGCCACACCGTCGCGGTTTACAACGGCCGCAAGCATGTGCCGGTCTTCATCACTGAGAACATGGTCGGGCACCGTCTCGGCGAGTTCTCGCCAACCCGTACCTTCAAGGGCCACCAGCGCGTTGATCGCACGACGGCGGTGGCCTCGTGAGCATTCGCGTGAAGGCAACGGCGAAGTACGTGCGCGGCTCAACCCGCCGTGCCCAGCTCGTGGTGCGAGCGATCAAGGGGAAGTCAGTGGCTGATGCCACGGCGATCCTGCGCTTCCTGCCGCACTCCTCAGCCCGCGACGTTGCTTCGGTGCTCAAGAGCGCAACTGCTAATGCCGAAGCGAACCACAGCATTCCGGCCGACCGCCTCTTTGTGGTCGATGCCAGTGCCGATGAGGGCCCAACCTTGAAGCGCTTCCGACCTCGCGCGCAGGGGCGAGCCTTCGCCATCCATAAGCCAATGACCCACATCACTGTCGTCGTAAGCGCAAAGGAGGCCTGACCATGGGACAGAAGGTTCACCCAGTAGGCTTCCGACTTGGCATCACGAAGACGTGGTCTGCCCAGTGGTACGCCGATAAGGACTACACGAAGCTCCTGCAGGAAGACCTGCGCATTCGCAAGTTGATCGACGTGAAGTTGGCTGCGGCCAGCATCTCGAAGGTTGAGATCGAGCGCGGCTTGAACTACGTCACCGTGACCGTCCATTCGGCAAAGCCGGGTGTTGTGATCGGCAAGGGCGGCGCAAACGTCGAAGTGCTCCGCGCTGCGATCGGCGAGATCAGCGCCGGCAAGGTAAAGCTGGAGATCAAGGAGATCCGCCAGCCAGACCTCGATGCCTATCTCGTTGCCGCATCCATCGGCGCCCAGTTGGTCCGACGCATCGCCTTCCGCAAGGCGCTCAAGCAGGGGATCCAGCGTTCGATGAAGGCTGGCGCGAAGGGCGTGAAGATCATGGTCTCCGGTCGACTTGGTGGAGCTGAGATGAGCCGCACTGAGTGGGACCGCGACGGCCGACTCCCGCTTCACACGCTTCGTGCCGATATTGACTTCTCGGTCTTCCATGCCACGACCACGTTCGGTCAGATCGGCGTGAAGGTCTGGATCTACCGTGGCGATGCTCCGGCCGACGTGCTCAAGCCGAAGCCGCTCTCTGAAAACGCAGGATCGGGGGCATAACGATGTTGATGCCGAAGCGAGTCAAGTGGCGCAAGGTGCAGCGAGGCCGCATGTCCGGTCCTGCTAAGTCTGGCCGCACTGTGGCCTTTGGTGACTTCGGCATTGCCACCACCGAGCCAGCCTGGGTCACCGCTCGCCAGATCGAAGCTGCCCGCCGTGCGATGACGCGCGAGATTAATCGCGGCGGCAAGGTATGGATTCGAATTTTCCCGGACAAGCCGATCACCAAGAAGCCTGCAGAGACCCGCATGGGTTCAGGTAAGGGCGCCCCAGATCAGTGGGTTGCCGTGGTGAAGCCAGGGCGCATCCTGTTTGAGATCGCTGGCGTTACGCGCGCCGAGGCCGTTGAGGCCTTCCGCCTCGCCGGCATGAAGCTGCCTGTAAGCACGGTGATCGTGGAGCGTTCCACCGATCTTGGCGCGGTTGTCTTCGGCAAGAAGTTCCTCCAGAAGGTTGCCCTCGGCCTGCCTACGACCGAAGAGGCTCCCGCCGCTGGCGGCGCAGCCCCTAAGGAGCCTGAGCTCGTGAAGCCAGTGAAGCCTGCGAAGGAGGATGAGGCGTGATTGAGATCGCTGCGGTCCGCAACATGACTGATGCTGAGCTGGTACAGGCTATTGCCGACGCGAAGCGTGACCTGTGGCAGGCACGTTTCGAACTGTCGACCCGTCAGCTGAAGGACACGAGTGTCGTCAACAAGACGCGCAAGACCATCGCACGCCTACTGATGGTTCTGGCCGAGCGCCAGGCCGCGCAGAAGGCATAGGGGGAGTTATGAGCGAGCAGCATCTAGGGAAGCGCAAGACACAGACCGGCCGTGTTGTCAGCGATAAGGGTGACAAGACGATCGTGATCTCTGTAGAGCGCCTCGCACAGCATCCCGTCTACAAGCGCGTCATCCGCCGCACCGCTCGCTTCATGGCACACGACGAATTGAACGACGCCAAGATTGGTGACCTGGTCACCGTCGAAGAGTCTCGCCCGCTCAGCGCCCGAAAGCGCTGGACGCTCGTGACAGTTGTTGAGCGCGCTAAGGGCGAAGGGGGCACGTTGTGATTCAGACAGGCACCCGACTACGCGTCGCTGACAATTCAGGAGCAAAGGTGATTGAGTGCTTCCGCATCCTCGGTCGTGGCCGGGCAACCACTGCGTACGTTGGCGACGTCATCGTTGCCGCGGTCAAGCAGGCAACGCCAAACGCTGGCGTGAAGAAGGGCGATGTCGTAAAGGCGGTCGTCGTTCGAACCGTGAAAGAAATCTCGCGCCCAGATGGCAGCGTGATCCGCTTCGACGAGAATGCCGCCGTGCTGATCGCCGCAGATGGCAACCCACGAGGCACCCGCATCTTTGGGCCAGTCGCGCGCGAGCTGCGTGACAAGGACTACATGAAGATCATTTCACTCGCGCCGGAGGTGCTCTAATGCGTTCGATTTACGAGACGACCACAGAGATCCGCGTCGGCGACACGGTTTCGGTCCTCAGCGGCAAAGATGCAGGGAAGCGTGGCAGCGTTGAGCGCCTCGTGGCCCCAGGCAAGGTTGTTGTGACCGGCCTCAACATCGCCAAGAAGCACCAGAAGCCACGCCAGAAGATGGCGAACGGCTCACAGGCGCCAACAGTTGAGCCAGGCGGCATCATTGAAGTGGCTATGCCTCTCGCCCTCGCCAAGGTTGCTGTGGTCTGCCCCAAGTGCGACCGACCTATTCGCCTGAAGGCAGGCCGAACCGCGGACGGCAAGAAGCAGCGCCTCTGCGGTCGCTGCGGCACCGTCATCGGTGGCAAGAAGGAGGCTGCGAAGTGAGCGAGCTAAAGCAGCGCTATACGACGGAAGTAATTCCAGCACTGAAGAGCGAGTTCGGTTATACGAACGCGATGCAGGTGCCACGCCTCGAAAAGATCGTGGTCAACATCGGCCTCGGTGAAGCTCTGACAAACGCCAAGGCAGTCGACGCAGCGGTGGGCGATCTCGCCCTGATCACCGGACAGCGTGCGATCGTCACTAAGGCGAAGAAGTCCATCGCGACCTTCAAGGTCCGCGAGGGGAACCCGGTCGGCGCGAAGGTCACCCTTCGTGGCGAGCGCATGTGGGACTTCCTTGAGCGACTCACCCGCGTCGCCTTGCCACGCATCCGCGACTTCCGCGGTGTGTCAGGCAAGTCCTTTGACGGCCGTGGCAACTACACCCTAGGCATGAAGGAGCAGCTCTCCTTCCCTGAGGTGGAGTTCGACAAGATCGACCGACTTCGAGGTCTCGAGGTCACAATCGTAACGACGGCAAAGAGCGATGAGGAGTCTAAGAAGCTCCTCTCCATGCTCGGCATGCCGTTCGCGAACTGAGGGGGCTGAGATGGCGAAGAAGTCGTTGGTTCTAAAGTCGGCAGCACCGGCAAAGTTTTCTACACGGAAGTACAGCCGTTGCGCCCTCTGTGGGCGCCCACGTGCATTCATCCGTCGATTCGGCCTCTGCCGAATCTGTTTCCGAGAACGTGCCCTGGTCGGAATGATCCCGGGCGTCACGAAGTCGAGTTGGTGAGAATATGAACGTCACTGATCCAATTGCAGACATGCTCACTCGCATCCGGAACGCGTCGCGCGCCCGGCATGCAGAGGTGCTCGTTCCAGCCTCCAAGCTGAAGCTTCAGATGGCTCGCATCCTTGTGGATGAGGGCTTCGTCGCCTCCTTCGTGGAGACGAAGAAGGGCCCTGAGAACTACCTCCAGGTCACCCTGAAGTACGTCGATGGCAAGGTGCCAGTCGTCTCAGGCCTCAAGCGCATCAGCAAGCCTGGTCTAAGGGTTTATGCTGGTAAGACAGAGATTCCGCGCGTGCTCGGCGGCCTCGGCGTTGTCATCTTGAGCACATCAAAGGGGATCATGACCGGAGCGCAGGCCCACAAGGCCCAGCTCGGCGGCGAGATCCTCGCCTACGTCTGGTAGAGGAGGGGACTTATGTCACGAATCGGACGCAAGCCCATCGCCGTACCAGCAGGGGTGAAGGTCACCATTGAGGGTCGAACCGTTTCGGTCACCGGGCCGAAGGGGACCCTCTCACGTGAAATCCCTGGCGCCGTCACGTTCACCCTTGAGGCGGATGTGATTACCGTGTCGCGTCCTGATGACAGCAAGACCAATCGCTCGATGCACGGCCTCTGCCGCACCCTCATCGCCAACATGGTGGAGGGTGTTGCCACGGGCTTCCGTACCGACCTTGAGATCAATGGCGTCGGCTATCGCGCGGCGAAGGCGGGGAACAAGTTGACGCTTGCCCTCGGCTACAGCCACCCGATCGAGATCAATCCACCGGCTGGAATTACCTTTGAAGTGGACGGCCAAACGAAGGTCGCCGTACTCGGCGCGAACAAAGAACTCGTCGGTCAGATCGCCGCAGAGATTCGCTCACTTCGTAAGCCTGAGCCGTACAAGGGGAAGGGCATCAAGTACGTCAACGAGGTCATCCGCCGCAAGGCCGGTAAGGCCGGAAAGGTTGGTGCCAAGTGAGCCGCGTAACGACACGTGTCGCGTCGCGTAAGCGCCGACACTTTGGAATTCGACTCACCGTCGAGGGTTCAGCTGTGCGACCGCGACTCGCGATCTTCCGCAGCCTGAACCACATCTATGCACAGGTGATTGATGACGCAGCCGGGAAGACCCTGGCAGCAGCCTCAACGCTCGACGCGAAGGTCAAGAGCGACGCCAAGCGCACCAAGGTGCAGGAGGCTGCCGAAGTCGGAACCCTCGTCGCCGAGCGCGCTAAGGCCGCTGGTGTTGCGAAGGTCGTCTTCGACCGCGCAGGATTTAAATATCATGGGCGCCTTAAGGCGCTCGCAGACGCTGCCCGGGCTGCCGGGCTTGAGTTCTAGGAGGGCACTGAGATGGCGAGAATTGACGCGTCGAAGCTGACCCTCGCAGAGAAGGTCGTGCAGATCAATCGCGTAGCGAAGGTAGTGAAGGGCGGTCGCCGCTTCACCTTCTCTGCGCTCGTTGTCGTTGGCGATGGTCAGGGCCACGTTGGCGTTGGCATTGGCAAGGCCGGCGAAGTACCAGAGTCGATCCGCAAGGGGACCGAAGACGCGAAGAAGAACCTCATCCGCGTGCCGTTCCTTGGCACCACCATTCCGCACGAAGTCTCGGCCGAGCACTCCGCAAGTCGGGTGATGCTGAAGCCAGCCTCGCAGGGAACCGGCGTCATCGCGGGCGGTGCAATCCGCGCGATTATCACCGCTGCTGGCATTCACGACATTCTCTCCAAGGTGTACGGATCGTCGAATCCCGTCAATGCAACCCGCGCCGCGATTGAGGCACTCTCGCAGCTCCGTACCGCCGAACAGATTTCAGCCGCACGTGGCAAGCGCGTCCGCATTCGTGTTGGCGGTCAAGAGTCGGCACCAGAGGTGCACCATGGCTGAGAAGTACATCAAGGTCACCCAGGTCAAGAGTGAGCTCGGGCATGTCGCGCGCAACCGCGGCACGATCCGAGCGCTCGGTCTCGACCGAATCGGCGACACCAATCTGCTCCCCGACAATCCAGCCGTCCGCGGTATGGTGCGCCAGGTAAACTTCCTCGTCTCGGTCGATGAGTTGACCGGCGCTGAAGCCCAAACTGCGGCAACCGCAGTCGCAACGAAGAAGGCCCAGAAGGCAAAGAAGCCTGCCAAGGTGAAGAAGGCGAAGGTGACCAAGTGAAACTCCATGATCTGCAGCCAGCACCAGGGTCGAAGAAGAAGCGCATTCGCGTCGGTCGCGGTATTGCCGCTGGTCGCGGTAAGACTGCTGGCTACGGTACGAAGGGTCAGACTTCACGAAGCGGCGGGAGCATTCCTGCCTGGTTCGAGGGTGGACAGACGCCAATCCATCGCCGCATTCCGAAGCTTCGTGGCTTCCGCAATGTTCTGCGCGTTGAGGTCGCGGTCGTTAACGTCGGTCGCATTCAGCAGTGGATCGATGCCGGCCGCCTGAAGGGCGAGACCCCACTTAGCGTCAATGCCGACATCCTTGCCGCTGCGGGCCTCCTGAAGACCCGCGGCAAGCCGCTCAAGGTTCTCGGCACGGGCGAGTTGTCGGCCAAGATCCTCTTTGCGGCGAATGCCTTCACCGATAGCGCCGTGGCCAAGATCAAGGCTGCCGGTGGCGACATCACAGTCTATGAGGTTGCGACGCCTGCCTCAGCTGCGCCTGTTGGCGTGAAGACTGCCAAGAACGCCCCAACCCCTGGGAAGCGTGGTCCAGCAAAGCGCGCCCCAAAGGCCGCGAAGGCTGACGGCGGGGAAGCCTAAGGGAGAGCCCATGTAGGTGCGCTGCGCCTACGCGAAGCGGTGGAGGAGACGAACGATGATTAACACTCTAGTGAACGCGTTCCGAACCCCAGAAATCCGCCGAAAACTAATCTTCGTCGCCGCAATGCTTGTTGTCTTCCGACTGCTCAGCCACGTTCCGGTTCCAGGTGCAGATCCAACGGCCCTGAAGAGCTTCTTCAAGGACAACGCCCTTTTCGGGCTCCTTGACCTCTTCTCGGGTGGTGGACTCGCGCGATTCAGCGTAGTCGGCCTCGGCCTGAACCCGTACATCAATGCCTCGATCATCATGCAGCTGATGAGCGGCGTCGTGCCGCGCCTCATCGAACTCAGCCGTGAGGGCGAGTACGGCCGCAATAAGATCAACCAGTACACGCGCTACCTGACTGTGCCGCTCGCAGCACTTCAGAGCTATGCCTTCCTTGCGCTGCTGAACAGCCAGAATGTGCTGAAGACACGCTTCGACCTCTCCAGCCCTGAAACCCTCGTGCAGATCGTGATTCTCACAACCGGCTCGCTGCTGCTGATGTGGATCGGCGAACTCGTTACCGAGCGCGGCATCGGCAATGGGATCAGCTTTATCATCTTCGCCGGAATCATCGGGCGAGTACCAGGCGCGATTCAGCAGTTCTTTACTGCGCCAGATATCGCCGTCCTACTTGCCTTCTCCGTTGTGGGCGCCGCAGCTGTCGCTGCGATCATCCTGATCACAGAAGGGCAGCGCCGCATCCCAGTTGAGTATGCGAGCCGTGTCCGTGGAAATCGCGTCTACCAGGGGGGTCGCACCTTTCTTCCGCTGAAGGTCAACCAGGCTGGCGTGATTCCAATCATCTTCTCGATGAGCATCCTGCTCTTCCCTGCGCAGATTGCGGGCTACTTTACGGCGTCAGAGGTCACCTGGGTGAAGGCCGGCGCACAGTGGATTGTGGACACGCTCGGTCCACAGAACAAGTTGGTCTATCTACCGTTCTACTTCACGCTAACCGTGGCGTTCACCTATTTCTACACCGCATTCACCTTCAAGCCTGATGAGACAGCTGACCAGCTGCGTAAGAACGGTGGATACATTCCAGGCATCCGGCCGGGAATGCCAACGCAGGAGTATTTGGGCAAGGTGGTCACTCGCATCACCCTGCTTGGGTCGCTCTTCCTCGGACTCGTTGCCGTCTCGCCGTACGCACTTGGCACGCTCTTCGGTGACCTCGGTGGCCTTGGCGTCAGCCTCGGCGGTACGGGGCTCCTGATTGCAGTGAGCGTTGTGGTCGAAACGATGAAGCAGCTTGAGGCGCAGATGTTGATGCGCAACTACGAGGGCTTTATTAAGTGATCCTCGTCCTTCTCGGCGCCCCAGGCGCAGGGAAGGGGACGCAAGCGGAGGCACTCTCCGCAGCAACGGGGGCAGCCCATGTTGCGACCGGCGACCTCTTCCGTGCTGAAATTTCCGCTGGCTCACCACTCGGCCTTGCTGCAAAAAAGTACATTGATGCTGGTCAGCTCGTACCTGACGAGGTGACTATCAACATGATTCAAGCGCGACTCGCCAAGGCAGATGCCGCACGCCGCGTCATTCTCGACGGCTTCCCTCGCAACCCTGCACAGGCGACCGCACTCGATGCGGCATATGCCGTGAGCGGTCGCTCGATTCGCGCTGTACTGCTCAACGTTGATCGCGCGATCCTTGAAGAGCGTCTCACGGCTCGCCGTGTTTGTCCAAGCTGCGGGCGGTCATTCCACCTGATCAGCCGTCCCCCGAAGAGTGCAGGGGTGTGCGACGGGTGCGGCACGGCCCTGATCACCCGAAGTGACGATGCTCCGGAGACGGTAGCCGCGCGCCTAGCGAATCAACTCGCCGCCCTTGATGCGGTCGTTGATCTATATCGTGGAGACGGTCGCCTTACCGAAGTGAATGGCGTTGGCCCCATTGACGAGGTCCAGGGTCGCCTGGCGGCCGCGGCCGCCGCGACTGGACTAACCGCCTAGCCTGATGGGTGCGATCACCCGCAAGAGCGCAGATGAAATCGCGCTGATGCGGCGCGCGGGCGCAATCGTGGCTGAGATTCACGAACTCGTACAGGCGGCCGCGGTTCCAGGGGCGAGCACCGCCGAGCTAAATGCGATTGCGGAGCGCTGCATCGAGCGCCACGGTGCCTCCTCAAACTTCAAGGGTTACCACGGCTTCCCCTCGGTCATCTGCATCTCCCTCGATAGCGAGGTGGTGCATGGCATCCCCGGCGATCGTGAGATCAAAGAGGGGATGCTCGTCTCCATTGACGCAGGAGCCATCTGGGAGGGCTGGCACGCCGACGGCGCGCGAAGCTTCGTGGTCGGTGAGGGATCCCCAGAGGCGAAGCGCCTGGTGGCTGTGACTCGTGAGGCGCTCGATGCCGGCATTGCTGCCGCCCGCCCAGGGGCGACCATCGAGGAGATTTCTGGCGCGGTCGAGGATGTCGCCCTACGGGCGGGGTATGGGATCGTGCGACCCTACGTTGGCCATGGCATCGGGCGGGCCATGCACGAGGCGCCTCAGGTCCCGAACTATCGCACCGGACGCAAGAGCCTGACCCTGGCGGAGGGGCACTGCCTGGCGATAGAGCCGATGCTCACCTTTGGGTCGGCCGAGGTGGGGGTCATGGACGACGAGTGGACCGTTGTAACAATTGACGGGAGCCTCGCGGCACACTGGGAGGACAGCATCGCCATCGTGGCGGGGGGCTCTACCATCCTCACGAGGGGGTCATGAACGCCCTCCTCGTGCGGGGATCGTGGGGCTCTGCTATTGTCTCCCTTCGCGCGTCTGCGGACTCCGTAGCGCGCCGTCTCGGTCTTCCGAGACCCAGTAACGCGTTCTGATCGGGGGTTTGTTGGCGAAGAAGGATTCGATCGAGGTCGAGGGGACCGTTGTTGAGCCGCTACCGAACACATCGTTCGTGATCGAGCTCGAAAACGGCCACCGGATCCGCGCCTACATCAGTGGAAAGCTTCGGACGAATTTCATCCGAATCCTTCCAGGTGATCGGGTGAAGGTCGAACTCTCGCCATACGATCTGACCCAGGGTCGGATCACCTACCGGTTGAAGTAGCAGCACGAGCGGTGCGCCGCTCACAGCAGGAGAACGAGTGAAAGTATCTGCGTCAGTCAAGGTTCGATGCGACAAGTGCCTCGTGATTAAGCGGCACGGACGCGTCATGGTCATTTGCGAAAACCCAAAGCACAAGCAGCGACAGGGTTAGCTGATGGCTCGTATTGCAGGCGTTGATATTCCGCGCGAAAAGCGTGTTGAGATCGCCCTTACCTACATCTTCGGCATCGGCCTCACCACCAGCCAGAAGATCTTGGCGCAGACCTCCATTAATCCCGACACGCGCGTGCGCGATCTCACCGAAGACCAGGTGAACCGACTTCGTGAAGTCATCGATAAGGGCCGTAAGGTCGAGGGTGACCTGCGCCGCGAGATTGCCATGAACATCAAACGCCTCATCGAAGTGGGAACCTACCGTGGCACCCGACACCGCAAGAACCTGCCGTCGCGCGGACAGCGCACGAAGACCAACGCACGGCAGCGCCGCGGAGCCCGCAAGACGGTCGCCGGCAAGAAGATTGAGAAGAAGTAGGTAGAGAGATGGCTGAAGAGAAGAAGAAGCGCGCGCCAAAAACTCGCCGACGCGAGAAGAAGAACGTGCCAGTTGGGCATGTCCATATCGCCGCGTCATTCAACAACACACTCGTATCGATCACCGACCTAACTGGCGCGGTGCTTTCGTGGGGCTCGGGCGGCGTCGCTGGTTTCAAGGGCTCGCGCAAGAGCACCCCGTATGCCGCATCACTCGGAGCTGAGGCAGCTGCACGCAAGGCGATGGAGCACGGACTTCGTTCCGTTGCCGTCTTCGTGAAGGGGCCAGGCGCCGGACGCGAGCAGGCAATTCGCGGTCTGCAGACCGCGGGCCTCGACATCACTGCAATCACCGATGTGACGCCGCTGCCACACAATGGCTGCCGTCCTCCAAAGAAGCGCCGAGTCTAGGGGAGTAGAAGCATGGGTCGAGATACTGGACCAGTCTGCCGCCAGTGCCGTCGAGAGGGCGCGAAGCTCTTCTTGAAGGGCGCGCGCTGCTATACGAAGAAGTGCTCGTTCGAGAAGCGCCCTACCCCTCCAGGCATGCATATGATGCGCCGCCGCAAGGTGGGTGACTACGGCCTGCAGCTGCGCGAGAAGCAGAAGATGCGCCGCGTCTACCGCATTGGTGAGACACAGTTCCGCCGCCTCTTCGAGGCCGCTGAGCGTGGCACCGATGTGACGGGTGAGAACCTGCTCCGCCTCCTTGAGCTGCGCTTCGACAACGTCGTCTACCGACTCGGCCTTGCCACCTCGCGAGACCAGGCACGTCAGTTGATCACCCACGGGCACCTTTCCATCAACGGCCAGGCGGTAAATATTCCGTCGTATGCGTTGAAGCCAGGGGATGTCATCTCGGTCCGCGAAGGCCGAGCCGACATTGGGCCATTCAAGGAGGCCGCAGGCTCCCTTGCAGGCAATGGCATTCAGGAGTGGCTCCGCGTGGATGCCACAAAGTTGACCGGTACGGTGGTCGCTGCTCCGCGGCGCGATCAGATGCCGGGCGACTTCAATGAACAACTCGTCGTCGAGTTCTACTCGCGGTAAGAGGGAGAGAGAACATGTCCGATGCACTGACCACCAAGATCGCCCCGCTCGAGGAGCTCGGCTCGTACGGCAAGTACGAGGCTGGCCCATTCGCGCCAGGCTACGGCGTCACCCTCGGCAATGCGCTGCGCCGCGTCCTCCTCGGATCGCTGGAAGGTGCTGCAGTCACCGCCGTGCAGATCGACGGCGTCATGCAGGAGTTCTCCTCGTTGCCGGGCGTGCGTGAAGATGTCGTGCAGATCCTTCTCAATGTTAAGAAGATTCGCCTTCGCAGCTTTGCGAAGGAGCGCATTGAGCTGACCCTTTCGAAGAAGGGGGCCGGCCCGGTCACCGCGGGCGACATCAAGCCGAACGGCCAGATCGAGATCGTCAACCCAGAGCTTGTTCTTGCAACGCTCGACTCCGACAAGGCGGCCATCGAGGCCACCCTCGTCGTTGAGACTGGTGTCGGTTACGTCTCTTCGGACCGCGTTGATGCGGATCCCGAGGGCGAGGTTCGGCCGCACGGCGTCATGAGCGTTGACGCAATCTTCACCCCAGTACGCAAGGTCAACTTCACTGTTGAGAACACACGCGTCGGACAGGATGTCGACCGTGAGAAGCTCATCCTTGAGATTGAGACCGACGGCACGATTACGCCAGAGGCCGCGGTGCGTAAGGCTGCGGCGATCCTCGTGGGCCAGTTCACCGCCTTCTCGGGTCTCGGTGAGGCCCCCGTCGCTGCCCCTGCGGCAGAGGCCGGCGGCAACCTGCTTGACCTCTCCATTGAAGACCTCGACCTGCCAATGCGCGCCTATAACGCGCTGAAGCGTGCCGGCATCCTCAAGGTTCGCCAGCTCCTCACCGCCCTTGATGGCGGCGAGATGGAGCTTCTGAAGTTGCGCAACTTCGGACAGAAGAGCCTCAACGAGGTTCGCGAGAAGCTTGTTGAGCGTGGCTTCGATGTGCCGGAGAGCACCATTCCTGCCGACGCCATCTTCGATGAGGATGAGAGCGACGATGAAGAGGAGAAGGCCTAATGACTTCGCACGCGATTGGCGGACGTAAGCTCTCTCGCAAGCAGGGGCCGCGCCTCGCGCTGTACAAGAACTTGATCGTGTCGGTGCTGCGTTACGAGCGCGTGCAGACGACCGAAGCCAAGGCCAAAGAGATTCGACCGCAGGTGGAGCAGATCATTACGCTGGCGAAGAAGGGTGGCCTCTCGGCCCGTCGCGCCGTGATTGCAGCGCTGCCGGAAGAGCCGCTCGTGGTTGAGAAACTCTTTGACGAGATCGTTCCGAAGTATGCAAACCGCACGTCGGGCTACTGCCGCATCACCAAGATTGGCATTCGTCAGGGTGACTCGGCGCCGCTTGTGCAGCTTGAATTGATCTAGGAGGATCAGATGAACACGAAGACCTGGACACCTCGCGCCGCTGAAATCGAGCGTCGCTGGTTCGTGATCGATGCTGAGGGCCAGACCCTTGGCCGACTTGCGACGAAGGTGGCCTCAACGCTGATGGGGAAGGGGAAGCCAACCTTTGCTGACCACCTCGATTCAGGCGACTTCGTGATCGTGATTAACTCCGCAAAGCTGGTAGTCACTGGCGACCGACTTCTATCGAAGAAGTACCACTCGCACTCCGGGCAGCCAGGTGGTTACCGC
This sequence comes from bacterium, assembly GCA_037128565.1. Lineage (GTDB taxonomy): Bacteria > Chloroflexota > Limnocylindria > Limnocylindrales > Limnocylindraceae > Limnocylindrus. The sequence goes on along the minus strand of JBAXWE010000009.1, from coordinate 7,267 downwards.
ATGGAGGTCCTCGGCGATCTGCTGAAGCGCAAGCCGAACGAGGCAATCCGCCGAGCCGTTAAGGGAATGCTCCCAAAAACGAAGCTCGGCAACGCACAGATTCGTAAGTTGAAGGTCTATGCCGATGCGGATCATCCGCACGCTCCACAGAAGCCGGAGCCCCTCGCGTGAGCCCGAAGGAGAAGAGCGTGGCCAGTTTGCCGTACTACCAGGGAACCGGTCGACGCAAGACCTCCATCGCACGAGTTCGCCTCGTTGCTGGTGAGGGCCAGATCGTCATCAACGGACGCACCTACGAGCAGCACTTCGGTGGCGCCGTTCCACAGTCCGAAGTCTTCGCACCATATCGAGTCACGGGCACCGAGGGTCGCTTCAACGCGATGGTGAAGGTTGAGGGCGGTGGTATCTCCGGCCAGGCCGGCGCGATCCGCCACGGCATTTCCCGTGCACTCCTCTCCGCCGATCCAGAGGCGTATCGACTGCCACTCCGCCAGGCCGGATTCCTGACGCGCGATCCGCGCGCCAAGGAGCGCAAGAAGTACGGTCTCCGACGCGCACGCAAGGCGAAGCAGTTCACCAAGCGCTGATCTAGCGCAAGGGACGCCGTGACCACGGTTCGCTTCGGCACCGATGGGATCCGCGGGATCGCTGGCGAGACACTTACCGTTGAGATCGCTGCGGCACTTGGTGCTGCCTTGATGCAGCAGCATCCAGCGGGGCTTGTGCTGCTTGGGCGCGATACCCGACCGAGCGGCCCGGATCTCTCCGCCGCGCTTGCCGGCGCTATCGAGCTACATGGCGGCACTGTCATTGATGTCGGCGTCATTCCAACACCTGGACTCGCCTCACTCGTAGCGGGTGAGCCACGGGCAGCCTGCGGTGTCGTGGTCACCGCATCGCACAATCCAGTGCAATACAACGGTTTGAAGGTGCTCGCTCGTGATGGGCGGAAGATCCCTGATGCCGAGGAGCGCGCACTTGAGGCGGCAATGGAGATCGCCCTTGCTGGATCGGTGCGGGTGATTTCACCGTCGACCTCACATGCCGTTGAGGCCAAGGCGTATCGGGAGCGCTATGAGCGCACCCTGTCAGGGCTTGCGCGCACGGTGAGCGCAGCCGGCCTGAGCGTGGTGGTCGATGCGGCACACGGAGCTGCCTCACCATTCGCCGTTGCGGCACTCGCCGCAACTGGCGCCACGGTAGTGCCGTTCGCCATGGGGGACGGCATTATTAATGACGGAGTTGGCGCTACCGACCCTGCGGCACTTGGCGAGCAGGTGCGCGTGCACGGCGCCGACCTCGGTATCGCGCTTGATGGTGACGCTGATCGCTGCGTCGTTGTTGACGCTAGCGGGCGAGCCATCGATGGTGATGTTCTGATCGCCCTCATCGCTTTGGATCGGAAGGGGCGGGGAGCTGACGGGTCGGAGCGAACTGTTGCCACGGTACTCACTAACAGCGGTGTGGAGCGTCACCTTGCCGCCAATGGGATCACCCTTGAGCGCACCCCCGTGGGCGACCGACACATTGCTGAGCGACTCGCTGCTGGACAGGGCGGCTTCGGTGGCGAGAAGAGTGGCCACCTCCTCTTCACAGATCTCTCACCGACCGGCGACGGGCTCCTCAGTGCGATTACCGTGCTCGGGCTTGTTGCCCGTGCGGGGGTCTCCGTTGCGGAGATGGCAGATGCCATCCCCCTTGACCCGCAACTCCAGCGAACGGTGCCAGTACCCCCAGGAGAGGGCGAGCGACTGCTCGCGGAACCTAAGCTACAGGCGGCAATCCAGGAGGCTGAGACAGCGCTCGCACAGACGGGCGGCCGCGTCCTTGTACGCCTCTCCGGAACCGAGCCCCTGCTCCGCGTGATGGGCGAGGGCCCGGACCACGCAGCGGTTGCCGCGGCGGTTGAGCACCTGCTGGAGGTCGCCGCGAGCCTCGTACGCGGGCGGTAGACTACCCCCATGTGCGGGATCGTCGGCTACATCGGATCACGCGACGTCTCGACGACGTTGATCGAGGGGCTGCGTCTGCTCGAATACCGCGGCTATGACTCCGCAGGGATCGCCGTTGCGGCCACAGGCGGCGAGATCACCATGCGCAAGCGTGCGGGACGCCTCGCCAACCTCGAAGGTGTCGTCGGCGAACTACCAGCCGGTTCGATTGCTGGAATCGCCCACACGCGTTGGGCTACCCACGGTGCGCCAACCGACCTAAACGCCCATCCGCACATGGATGAACACGGCGAAATTGCCATTATTCACAACGGCATCATTGAAAACTATGCCGAACTGCAGCGCGAACTGACAGGGAAGGGGCACACCCTCTCCACCGACGTGGATACCGAAGTGATCGCCCACCTGATTGAAGACGCCTACCAGGGCGACATTCGCCTTGCGGTTGCGGCGGTCCTTCCTCGCCTGCACGGTCAGTGGGCGCTCGTGGTGATGCACCGCGGCGAGCCAGGTCGGATCATTGCGGCTCGCCGCGAGGCGCCGCTTGCGGTTGGTATCGGCGAAGGGGAGCAGTTCCTCGCCTCCGATCCTGTTGCCATCCTTGAGCACACGAACAAGATCGTCTTCCTGCGCGACGGCGACCTTGCCGACCTGCAGCGAGGCGGAATCACCCTCTACGACACCGCAGGTGCGAAGTTCGCTCCAAAGGTTGAAACAATTACCTGGGATGGTGCAGCGGCGCGCAAAGAAGGGTACGACCACTTCATGCGCAAAGAGATGGACGAGCAGCCACGTGCCCTCGCTGCCGCCATGCTCGGACGTGTATCTGCCGAAGGGGTGGCGATCGGTGAACTCGACGCGATTGCCCCTGCACTACGCGCAGCGCGTTCAATTGAGATCGTTGCCTGCGGATCGGCATATTACGCGTCACTCACTGCGGCCAACCTCGCTGAACGCCTCTTGCACGTACCAGTGCGTGTGACCGTCGCGAGCGAGTTTCGGTACGACCCACCGGCGCTAGGCCCGACCAGCCTGGTCATCGCGGTCTCACAATCAGGTGAAACAGCCGACACGCTTGGTGCCGTTCGAACCGCGAAAGCTGCTGGTACGACGGTGCTTGCGATCGTAAACGCAGCGGGTTCCTCACTGACGCGCGAAGCTGATGCAGTCGTTCTACTCCAAGCAGGCACAGAGGTTTCGGTTGCCGCAACGAAGAGCTACACCTCGCAGGCGCTCGTTACGTTGCTTGTAACGCTCGACCTTGCGCGCCGTGCAGGCGTACTCACCACAGAAGACTTGCGATCGTGGTCGACTGAACTGCTCACAATCCCAGCAATGGCTTCGGCTGCACTCGACTTGTCAGACGCACTTCCAGCGATTGCGAAGAAATATTTCAGCGCAAGTGGTTTCACGTTCGTCAGCCGCGGCGCTGGACTTGCCACCGCGTTGGAAGGGGCGCTGAAGTTGAAAGAGCTCGCGTACATTCACGCGGAGGCGATGGCCGCGGGTGAGATGAAGCATGGGCCGATCAGCCTTCTTGGTGCCGACCACCCGGTGGTGGCGGTGGTGCTGAGCTCGCCAGTTCTGCCGAAGCTTGTGAGCAACCTGATGGAGTCACGGGCACGATCGGCACCAGTGATTGCGATCCTCTCTGGCGTTGAGGATTGGTCAAGCTTCGCTACCGATGCAGTTGTGATCCCTGCCGCGCGTCCTGAGATTGCTGCGCTCATTGCCACCATCCCGCTGCAGCGCTTCTCGTACGAGATGGCACTGTTGGCAGGGGCAGACATCGATCAGCCAAAGAACCTCGCGAAGTCCGTCACCGTCGAGTGATGGACGGGGGAGAACACTCCACGAGCACCCCCGAGATTGGTATCGACATCATTCGCGTGGATCGAATCGCAAACGTCCTCCGTCGACATCCAGAGCGATTTGAATTACGCGTGTTGACCGCTGGAGAGCGCTCCTACGTTCGTGGTCGACCCGAGACAATGGCTGGGCGCTGGGCCGCAAAGGAGGCCGTTTCAAAGGTGCTCGGTCTCGGCGTGCGTGGCATTGGCTGGCAAGAGATCGAGGTAGAGCGCCTACCTACCGGGCAGCCCTCTGTGCGCCTTCACGATCGCGCCGCGGCACGGGCGACGCAGTTGGGCATTCAGCACATCGCACTCTCGATCAGCCACGAACGCGAATATGCAATTGCGATTGCGTACGCCGTGCGTACGACTGGCGGTCGATACCTCTTCCCTCCACAGATCGGTGAAGATCTTGATGCCGCCGAGTCCGCGCTCCTGGAACGAATTGAACGCATTAAGGCGCTGCGACGCGAAGAGCTAGCCCTTTTGGCGGAACCGGCAGGGAAGGCCCAAGGATGAGCGGGCTCCCGGAACGTATTCAGGAGGTCGGGCTACCAGCGCTCGGGCGTGACGCCTGGGTCGAAGTGCGGCTCGACGCCATTGCAACGAATGTTCGTGCTCTTACGGGGAAGCTTCCAGCTGGCGGACACCTCGATGTTGTGCTGAAAGCTGACGCCTACGGTCTCGGTGCTGTGCCCGTCGCGCGCGCCGCACTTGCAGCTGGCGCACGTGCTGTTCTTGTCGCGACCTTCGACGAGGCGCAGGAGCTGCGTGATGCTGGGATCTCCGCTCCCGTACGCGCCCTCTGGCGCGTGGCCCCTGCGCACCTGCGCGATGCCGCCGCGACAGGCATTGGCGTCACCGCCTCATCGCCAGCAGTAGTTCGCGAGCTGATGAGCGCCGATCTTGCTGGGCTTCCCCAGCTGAGCGTCGACATTGAAGTGGATACTGGACTCGGCCGAGATGGCATCCTGCCAGGAGAACTCGCAACCCAAATCACTGTGTTGCGTAGTAACCCGAACATTGTGCTGCGGAGCATCTGGAGCCATCTCAGTGCGGCGGAGAACGTTGATCGCTCACGTCTCCAAGAGGAGGTTCTCGAGCAGGCTATAGCCCATGCACCCGAACTGGAATCGCATCTTGTTGGCTCAGGCGGACTGCTCACCATCGGTGACACGCAGCACGTTGCGCGCGTTGGCATTGCGCTCTTCGGCGTTGTACCAAACGCACTGCGACCGACAATGACCGCTGCAACGATCGGCATTGAACGAGTGTATGGACTCACCGCACGCCCTGTGCGCATCGCGACGCTCCCCGTTGGTCACGGCGTGGGGTACGGACCAGCATTTACTGCCGAGCGAACGTCACGAATCATGACCCTGCCGATCGGCTACGCCGATGGCATCTCGTATCACGAACGGGGAGTTGCGCAAGTGCTGGTGCGTGGCGTTCGCCTTCCAGTTGTTGGCACAATCGCGATGGACTCGATCACCATTGACGCCACAGATCACCCAGACACCGACCTGAACGAAACGGACGATGTTGTCTTTATCGGTGACTCAGGAGCTGAACTGATTGAGCCTGTTGATGTTGCGAAACGGCGCAAAACGATCACGAATGAGGTGTCGACGAGCTTTACCCAACGATTAGTACGGGTATATACCGTGGGCGGTAAACCGGTTGCCTTGCGTGACCTGCGCGGATACCACTTCGTAGGCGCTGAATAATGCGCGCCAACTACCTGCTGATCCGCGAAGATCGTGATCGTAGTTATTACGCCCTGATGTCCGATGCAGAGCCATCAAAGCTTCTCAGCAGCATTGTGGTGCCAGATGGTGCTGATGTTGATGCGGTGCTGCAGACACTGCACAGTATGGCGGGTCTAGACTCTGGTGGGTCAATCTCGACAGTGCTGCGCGCCGACGCAGGCGTACTAGGTGGAACGGCAGGCCGCTGCGCAGAGGCGCTCGCGCTTCCAGTAAGAATTTTGGATATCTCGCATGATGCTGGCCGATTAGCCTGGGCAGAACCAGGTGCGCCTGGCGAGTTGCGTGAGGTTGCCGAGGCGGCGCTTGTCCCGATCGATCCGGCGGAGCGACGACGTCGCTGTGATGCGGTCCTACGGATACTTGGGGAGCATGATCGAGCGTTCATTGCCGATAGACTTGGTGATATTGCAGAACGACCTATGTCGGGGCGCGATGCGATCGGCGATAAAATTCGTGCTGCTGCCTATATTGATGCACTTAGGTCGCTGTCAGAGCGGTCCGAGCGAGAGAGTGATCGAGAGGGAGATGAGATCTTGATCGTCACTGGGCAACTCGCCGCCCACATTGCATCGGGCGATATCCCGCTTGAGGCGCTAGCCCCACTTCTCGCCCTCGGTCGGACAACCGTCCTGCTTGAGCGGGCGGGTGTCTGTGCCGCGTTTGGCACCGACCAGTTACTAGCGTCAATCGGTGCTGATCTCTTCCGTGCGACAGCGAATCAGTTATTAGAGCCGGCGGGGGACCTGCTCCTTCTTGCTAGCCGCCCCTCTGAGGATGTGGCCGTACGGGTGCGGGCCGATGTGCAGCCCCTCTTTGAAAATTCGTTGATCCAGCTTGGATTGCAAACCGGTGAGGGGCTAGAAGTCGAGGTCAGCGCTGCTGGCCACAAAGCGACAGTCACAATGCGTGGGGGCTGCGCAGGCGCATGTGTGGTGCGTGGCCATACTGAAGCACGGCTACAAGGGCAACGCGGAGTTCGAAGTGACCTGCGCGCGTTGCCAATCTCGGCTCCGATTGGACTTCTGCCGCGGTCAGTCGGCGCGACCGGCGGGCTCGGGGGGCGACTCCTGTTAGGTGATGAGGTTGCGGGGAGGCTCTACTTCTCGGCAGCTGAGCCAGATAGCCGTGGATGGGCTGCGGCACACGAGGCGGGGATTCTGGCGGTCGCCTCTGCCTCGCCTGAGACCGTGCTTCGCGCGCGCGCCGTTGGAATCCGCGGGCTCGTCGTCGGGAGTTTGAGTGATGGCGAACGCGAAGCATTAAGCGCCTCCATTGATCGACGGGTTGCTGCGGGCGTCGCCCTTGCCCCATTTGGCCTCCTGGTCCTTGGCGGGCGACGCGAGAGCGAAGCCTGGGTTGCCGAACTCGGGAGGGCGCTCCAGGTACTGCACGGAACGACTGTGCAGTTGCAGCGACACCCTGCTGGCCTCACGGCGTCCGGAGCGGCTGGGGGAGAGGCGCACCCTCGAGGTGACACTGTTGTCATCGGCGGTCCATTCGCCGGCTCATACGGGTCGTGGCGAGGCCTCGCGGACGCTCAGCCATCCGACCCGCTCGCGGCTATCGAGATTGGCGGCGAAGTCATTTCGCTCCCGCTGGGTGATCTTCAGCGCCTTACCGCGTGACCACCGTCACCATTCCCCTGCACGACCTTGAGGCAACCAGGGCGCTTGGCGCTATGGTCGGCAGCTCA
>JBAXWE010000085.1:0-1522 GCA_037128565.1 bacterium | reverse complement strand
GACATACTCGACTGGGAGCCGACTCCAATGGAAGAGTCTTTCAGGGAGATGGCTGCCACGATCGCTGGATAAGGGAAGGACTGGCATGGCCGAAGACTTCGAAAGCCTTCATTGGCGCTCGGAATGCCCGATCAGTTCGGGGCTCGACGTGATTGGCGACAAATGGTCGCTGCTCGTCGTGCGCGACTTGATCTCACACGGCACCCGCACGTACTCGGAGCTACTCGAGTCGCCCGAAGGGGTTGCGACGAACGTTTTGGCTGCTCGCTTGCGTCTCTTGACTTCGCTCGGAGTCATCGAACGCGTGAACCCTAATGGTGCCGCCCGGAACAATGCCTATCGACTCACCAAAGCGGGTAAGTCGCTGAGGCCCGTGCTTGAATCTCTCGCTCGATGGTCACAGAATCACTTGAAGGAGTTGCATCCGGAGATGGTCGACATTATATGACCAAATACGCTCACTATTGTGGCCATGTGCAGTAGTGCGGCTGATCGTCTCAGCCGATAGATCTTCGCTTTCAGTCCCTGAACGACGGATCGGCGCAGTCGCCGCACTCAGCCCCTTCGCCGGATGTCCCCACGTACCCACTATCTACCCACTATCCGGGTGTACAGGGTGGAAACCATGGAAAGCCCAGAGGTGATTTGAGCACGAAATCGGGGGTGGGGAGCAGGTCAGGGGGTATGCGCTACCACCACCCCGCGCGGCACCTGCCGTTCCCCCCTGTCATGATGCGCGCATGAACGTGCAGCTCGGTACCGCCATCGCCGCCCCTAGGAGTCGCGCTACCGGCTGGCTCGCCGTAGAGACGGCGCCTGGCGAGCAGACTCAGATCCCTGTGGTCGTGATCAACGGCGGCCAGCCAGGCCCACGCCTCGCCATCACCGCGGGCATTCATGGCGGCGAGTACACCGGCCCTGCTGCGCTGCGTTCGCTCCTTCTCTCGACCGAAGCTGGGGACCCTACGACGCTCAGCAACCTGAAGGGCTCGATCATCGCCACACTCGCCACTAGCCCCGCCGCCTTCAAGGCGCGCTCGATCTACGTGAACCCACAAGACGGCAAGAACCTGAACCGCGTCTATCCGGGCTCGGCAACAGGGAGTGCGAGCGAGCGGATCGCCCACGCCATTGCCACGCAGCTCATGGCTGGCTCTGATGTCTATATGGACCTGCACGCGGGCGACATCAACGAGGCGCTCTCGCCGTTCGTGGGGATCGAGCAGACGGGCGACGCTGCGCGAGATGCACGCGCCGTGGCGCTCGGCCGAGCTGTTGGCGCCGAGTGGTTGCTCATTGGCGCAAGCCCTGGCACCACGACCTCTACCGCTGAACAGCTCGGCGCGATCGGCATCCTCTGCGAGTTCGGTGGTCAAGGGCACGTGGAGCCCGAGTTCGTGGCGCGCCATGCCGCCGGCGTTCGTGGCGTGATCGCCGAGATGGGGATGGGCGACTTTCCGCAGAGCCCAATCGAACGCGAAGTCGGGACACTCAAGCCTGGCGCCAGCGCTCGCCTCAACAG
>JBAXWE010000084.1:0-1522 GCA_037128565.1 bacterium | reverse complement strand
AGCGTGACGTGTGGGGCGACAACAGACATAGAGACCAAGTGTAGCCCCCTCCCCTACGATGAGGGGACACCGAAGGAGGACCCGTGCGCAATCTACTCAAGGCAATCGAGATCTCGCGACCACTGCTCTGGCTCAACACCTCAATGCCTCTGCTCTGGGGTGCGATTGGGTTGCGCGGTCACCTTGTGGCAAGTGATGTTGTGCTCTTCGCCTTCTTCCTCTTCCCATACAACTACTTCTTGCACGCGCCGAATGACTACTTCGACTTTGAGACTGACGCGCGAAATCCGCGCAAAGGGGGTGTTGAGGGAGCGCTTACGCCGAAGCCGCTCCTCGCACGTCACGCGATCATCAGCACGCTTATCTTGGCGCCATTCCTGATCGCCGTCGCCACCACCACCCCACCACTCACGCTCCTCTCACTCCTCGTACTACTGGTCCTCTCCGCCGGCTACAACGCACCGCCAACGCGCCTGAAAGGGCGACCGGTGTTGGACTCGCTCACTAATGTGCTCTATGCCATTCCGCTGCAGGTTGGCCTGCATGCAGCGGGGAGCACCAACGTGATTGACGCACCGGTGCTGGTGTTCGCGGCTTGGGGAATCGGCGCACATGCGCTCACCACCATCACCGATCGCGATGAAGATGCTGCAGCTGGCGTGCGCACCATTGCCGTGCTGCTCGGTCGCAGCAATACCGCCCTCTTCGCTGCCGCCTGGTTTGCGCTTGTTGGGTTCGGCGTTGCCTCCATCACTGGGACACCTGCAGCAGCGCTGCTCGCCCTCCCCTACCTCGCCCTCTGCTTCATCGGGCGAGACGCGAGCGGTGAGGCTGGACGACGCCTCTACCGTCTCTTCTTGATTGCGAATGTCGCCGTTGGCGCGGCGATCACCATGCTTGTCCTACTGAGTGTCAGCGTCAATGCGGCGATCCCTGCCGGAATCCTGGCCATGGCTGGCACCGCAATCGCCCTCGGCGTCTCGGTCGGACGCGCCGCTCTGCAGCGCCGATGAGCGCTGCGCCGAAGCGCGTCGTCGTCGTTGGTGCCGGACTCGCCGGACTCGCCACCGCCATTCGCCTCGCCGCCGAAGGCCTACACGTCACCGTTGTGGAACGCGGCACACGCCCTGGCGGCAAGATGGGCCGTCGCGAGATCGGCGACTACCGCTGGGATACTGGCCCCACGATCTTCACCCTCCCTGAACTCTTCGATCAACTCTGGAGCGCCGCTGGCGCGAAGCGCAACGACGACCTCACCCTCCTCAAAGTAGAACCGGCGTCGCGCACCTTCTTCGCCGACGGCAGCGTGCTCGAGACGTCGAGCGACCTCGGCAAACTCGCTGCAAGCTTCGGTGCGCTCGATCCTCGCGATGCGGCGGGAATCCCCGCCTTCATGCGCCGCGGCGAGAAGCTTTGGCGCGAACTTGACCAGACCTTCTTCCGCCAGTCGCTCAGCCCATTCAGCCTGCTCGCGCCTATGTCGTGGCTCGCAGGAATTCGCCTCGACGCCGCTACGCCATAT
>JBAXWE010000083.1:0-1583 GCA_037128565.1 bacterium | reverse complement strand
CGCGTGCCGACTACTTTGCCGAACTGGCAACGTGGCGCACCGAGAGCGAAGGCTCGTCGTGGCATGGCTCCGGCGGCTTCCGCGACGGAGTGCTCTCAGCCGACTTTGTTGTTGAGCGAATTGCCGCAGGCTCCAACTTTGATGCGAACCTCACCGCCGACGTGGGGCAGAACCAGATGTGGGTCGCGCGATATGGCGGATTCCGCCGTGCCAACTCACATATCTCGTCGGGTGGTCTCGGAACGATGGGCTTCGCCCTCCCTGCCGCGATGGGCGCCGCAGTGGCGGTGCCAGAGAAGGTCTCATGGGCGATTGCCGGTGACGGCGGATTCCAGATGACGCTGCAGGAGCTGGCAACGATCGTGCAGGAGCGCATCCCCGTGAAGATCGCGCTGATGGACAACAAGAAGTTGGGAATGATTCGGCAGTGGCAAGAGATTGTCTATGCCGGGAACTACCACTCCGAGCAGCTGGCGGGCCCTGACTACTTAAAGTTGTGCGAGGCGTATGGACTTCCGGCGTGGAAGGTTTCGACGCCTGAAGAGGTTGATGCTGCAGTTGCCGCTGCACTCGCCGCTGATGGCCCCGCGCTGATCTGGTTTGAGATTGCTGAGCGACAGAACGTCTACCCGATGATGCCGGCGGGGAAGGGACTCTCCGACCTGATCGACAAGTGGGGTGACGACGGCGAAGACGTGACTGAGGGGGCCACCGGGCCGCGAGTCGATCCAACCGACCCACAGAGTGGCGGTGTGAAGTGACCCCAACGACAACGGCGCGATCACTCCCTGGCTCAGGTGACGAGCGTCGCCACCTGATCGTGGCGATCGTCAACAACAAGCCGGGTGTGCTGAATCGTGTGGCGAGCCTGATGCGTGCTCGTAACTTCAACATTGAGTCGCTCGCCGTCTCGGTGACGGAGCGAAGCGACACCTCGCGCATGACGCTCACGATCGTGGGCGACGAAGTGCACGTGGAGCAGGCGGCAAAGCAGCTCTACAAGCTGATCGATGTGCTGAAGGTGCAAGACGTGACCGACGACTCGATCGTTGAGCATGAGTTCGCCCTGATCAAGGTGCGCGCAACCAAGCGGACGCGCCCCGAGATCGTGAGCGTGGCGGAGATGCATCGCTCCAAGGTGGTTGACCTTGGTGATGAGGCAGTGATCGTCGAGGCGGTTGGGGAGCCAACCGAGATCGACACGTTGGTCGAGCTCCTTCGGGAGTTCGGAATCAAGGAGCTGGTGCGAACCGGCTCAGTAGTGATGTCCCGCGGCAGCGGGTCAATTGAGGAGCAGGTGAAGCGATGAGCGTAAAGATGTATTACAGCGCCGAGGCGCCAATCGAGGCCCTGAAAGGCCAGGTCATTGCCGTGATCGGGTACGGCAGCCAGGGGCACGCCCACGCTCGCAACCTGAAGGAGTCGGGGCTTACCGTGATCATCGGCCTCAAGGAGGGCTCGAAGAGTCGTGCCGTTGCCACCGCTGACGGCTTCGAGGTCTTCACCGCCGCCGAGGCAACGAAGCGCGCCGACGTCGTGATGATCGCCGCGCCAGACACGGCACAGAAGGCGCTCTACGACAC
>JBAXWE010000082.1:0-1678 GCA_037128565.1 bacterium | reverse complement strand
GACGATGTTGGTCCGCTCGACCGCATTGAACGGGCCGGCGAGCGCGTTGCACAGCTCTCCGATGACCTGACGCGTGCCGCCCTCGCACGCCTGCAGGGGGCAACGAGCGCGCTCGGAGAGCTGAATCTCCTTCTCGGTGCCCTCTCGCCCCAGCGGGTTCTCGCACGCGGCTACGCGATTGTGGCGGGGGATGGGGGAAGGGCGGTACGCTCTTGGCGCGATGCCCCCATTGGGGCGTCGTTACAGATCCGCCTGGCGCAAGGTGCCGTGCGGGCAACCGTAACCGAGCGAGTGAGGGAGGTGTCCGATGGCGAAGCGTAAGGTCACACCAGCGCGCGCCACACGTCCTGCGGGCGCTCATGCGGCGCTTCCAACCACCTTCGAGGCGACCGTTGCGGAACTCCGTTCCATCGTGGATGATCTCGAGACGCAAGATGCGGATCTTGAGGCCGCAGTTGGACAGTACGAACGGGGCGTCACGCTCCAACAGCACGCTGAGGCGCAGTTGCAGGCGGCACGCTTGCGAGTCGAAGAGCTGCTCCCTGATGGATCAACGGCGTTGACCGACGACGAAGAGGAGGACGAGGATGCCTGACGAAGGGGTCGCACTGCGCGCCGTTGGCGCCGACTCGTTGCTCGCTCGCCTCGACGGCCCTGCCGGCCTCAAAGCGCTCTCCAGCACAGAGCTTGACCAGATTGCAGAGCAGCTCCGGACCGCGATCATTGCGACGACCGCTGTAACCGGCGGACACCTTGGGCCGAGTCTCGGCGTTGTCGAACTAACGGTTGCCCTTCATCGAGTGATGAACTCGCCGGTGGATCGGATCGTCTTTGATACTGGACACCAGGCATACCCACATAAGTTGCTGACCGGCCGACTTGCGCGGTTCGGTACGTTGCGCCAACTCGGTGGCATTGGTGGCTTCCCACGACGCACCGAGTCCCCACACGATGTCTTCGACGGTGGGCATGCTGGCACCGGAATCTCGATCGGCCAAGGGTTGGCGTTGGCGCGCGATGTCCGCGGGAGCGACGAGAAGGTTGCCGTCGTCGTTGGCGACGCGGCACTCATGAGCGGCCTCAGCCTGGAGGCACTGAACGATATTGGCGATCGCGGCACACCGCTGCTGATCGTGCTGAACGACAACGAGATGTCCATCTCGCCAACGGTCGGCGCAATCTCCACCTACCTCTCAAAGGTGAAGCTCTCGGGGCGTTGGCGCGAGAGCAAGAGCTGGTACGACCGCACCATCTCGCGCGTGCCGCTCGTTGGCACGCAACTCGCTGCATGGTCGAAGAGCTTGCGTCGATCCGTCGTCTCCCTGGTGCAGGAGCCAGGGCGCCTCTTTGAAGACCTCGGCATCACCTACGTCGGCGTGCTTGATGGGCACAACCGAGCGCAACTTGAAGCGGCGTTCGCGAAAGCCTTCACCATGAACGGGCCCGTGATCGTGCATGTGCGTACGCAGAAGGGTCGCGGCTATCGCCCGGCTGAAGTAGATCCGATCACCTTCCACGGCGCAGCGCTCCCCAAGGTTCCGGTTGGCGCTACCGATAGCTACGGCAAGGCAGGTGCTGATCCGATCGCGACGCCGGCCAAGGTGCCGAACTACACCTCGTTCTTCGCGGCCGAGGTTGTTGCCGCGGAACCCACTGCCACCGCGGCGAGAGGAGCTGC
>JBAXWE010000081.1:0-1745 GCA_037128565.1 bacterium | reverse complement strand
TTGGTGGAGATGGAGGAGAGTCGAACTCCTCGTCCGAAAAGCCTTCCTTGAGACCACTACGAGCGTGTCCTGCGGTTTAGTCTAAGTTGAGGCGCTCCCACAGGCCGGATCGACCCTCAACCGAGATACATGTCCCTAAATCGGGCTTATGCGATGACTATGCGTCGCTCGTCATCACTGCAGCTTCGCTTTATGACGCTTCCACGACCCGCGAAGCGGGGGCCGCTTCCACGCTCACCGTACTGCCTTAGGCAGCGAGGGCGAGAGCAGGCTGGCGATTGCCAGTTACTTCTTTTTGCTACCGGTTTAACGAGGCCTGATAGCAACCTCGACTCGCGTTCCCAAGGTGCGGATCTCCGTCGAAACCACGCATCCCCAAGGGGGGAATGATACCGCGCGCGGATTGCGATTACTAGTGCGCGGGAGACTACTCGCCGCGCTTCCAGTCACCAAGCTGGCGCTCCGCCTCGCGACGGCCTTCGCGATCAGCAATTGCAGCGCGCTTGTCGAAGGCCTTCTTGCCGCGCCCGAGGCCAATTTCCACCTTGCAGCGGCCGCGCGAAAGGTAGAGGCGCAGCGGGATCAACGTGAGCCCCTTCGTCTTCACCTTCGTGCCGATGGCAATGATCTCGGACTTATGGAGTAAGAGGCGCCGCACCCGCTTTGGTTCATGGTTCTGGCTCGCGGCGCCAGGCCACTCGGCGATGTGCATGCCAATCAGGCGACCCTCACCCGCCTCGAGGCGCACGTAGGCATCGCCAATGTCGGCCTTGCCGGCACGGATGGACTTGATCTCAGTTCCTGATAGGACGATCCCCGCCTCGTAGTGCTCGACGATCTCGTACTCAAACGACGCCTTGCGGTTAGAGGCAAGGGTGGTCCCAGAAGGGGGAGCCTTCGGCTTCGGGGCAGGGGAGGACGCGGTCTTTACTGGTGTCTTAGCCATCGCGGTACCTCCTTTCAACCTGTGCGGCCACCGAGCGGCGCCTCTGTAGGGTACGCGCCAACCGTGGGCGGGTGTGCTGCGGGGCGATGAGCGGCGGAGACGAGAGAGCCCCGGCCCGAAGGCCAGGGCTCTGCTCAGTTATTACCGCTCTCGCGGGTCAACTAGGCGTTGACCTCGTGAGAGGCGGCGGTACAACTGTCATTAGACACTGCACACCACCTCCTTTCGTCTGCGGCGAACGATACGCCTCCGCAAGGGTGGGCGCAAGTACCTCGCAGCGAACGGCTACTTGAATGCCTTCAGCGCCGCGTCAAGCACCGGGTCGGCGCTCGAGCCCTCGGAGGCTGCGGCCACGGCGATGTCTGGCGTGAGGCCAGTCTTGTGGATCCAGCGCCCATTCGGCGTGAGCCACTTGGCAATCGTGAGCTTCAGCCCCGAGCCATCGCTCAGGTCAATAAATGTCTGCACGACACCCTTGCCGAAGCTGGTCTCGCCAATGAGCGTGGCTCGCCCGCGATCCTGCAGCGCGCCAGCGAGAATCTCGCTCGCCGACGCGCTCCCCTTATTCATCAACACAACGAGCTGAATTGCCGCATCTGTCGCAACTCCGCCACCCTGCGCCGAGGTGCTGGATCGCTCCCCCTTGCTGTTCTCTTCGATGTACACCACGCCGTCACCAATGAACTCACTCGCAATTGCTAGAGCGGTTGAAAGGTATCCGCCTGGATCGTCACGCAGGTCCAGCACAATCTTGTCGGTTCCAGCGTCGACAATTTTCTGAAGGGCATCGTGGAACTGC
>JBAXWE010000080.1:0-1782 GCA_037128565.1 bacterium | reverse complement strand
TCGGACAGCCGCCCCGGCGGCGCGCGCCAGGGCAGCACGCGGCGGTGACGGTCGGCATGTCGGGTTGATTACCGTTCTCACGGCGGTCGCCGCGCAGCTTGTTGCGGCTATTGGTTGGGCGCCATCGCCGTTGATGGCGGCGGCACTCGCGTTACAGCTACTTATCCTCTCCGCGGTTACTGGCGGCGCGTTCGCGACGATGATCCTTGCGCACTGGTATCTCGTCACGCCGAAACTTCCCGAGGCGCCACTCCTGCTCCTAAGCCGAACGCTCGGCTTCGGCATCGGTGTCCAGATCGCCCTCTTTCTCGCGTGGCAACTCTTCGGTCTCGGCGGCCTTGGCGCAGGATGGGACTTCTTCGCCATCTTGCGACTCGTGATCGGCCTGATTTTTCCCGCGCTACTCAGCTATGCCGGCTGGCGCACGGCGAAGGCGCGCTCCATGGAGTCGGCAACGGGGCTGCTCTACATTGATCTCGGCGCGGTGACGACAGGAACGATCCTTGCAGCTGGCCTCTTCTTCGGCGCCGGGATTCTTGTTTAGCGCGCGAGCTCTGATCCGTTCGCGCGCAGCGCCGCTACCCGACGTTCAATCCGTAGTAGTTCACTAACACTCCATGCCTGTGCAAAGCAGGCAACAGGCGTGAACGGTGCATTACCGGTTGCGTTCTCTGAAATCGTGCCGAGCCCCGCCTCACGCAGATGTGCGCGGTACGGCGCCAGGGCCTCCGTCACTAGTGCTACTGCAGCGGCGCGACCGGCTGAATTCGTGAGGTCGTGCACGGCAAAGGCACTATCGGCCCACGGCCCAATCAGCCAGAGCCAGCCGAGCCCCTGGTGATAGGCGCCATCGCGCGATTTCCGATCGCCGTCGTAGTCACCGCGATAGGCGGGATCGCTCGGCGCGAGTGAGCGAATGCCGATCGAGGCGCGTAGTTCGGCGTCGGCCGCAGTAAAGGCGCGTTGCGCCTTAGCCTCTGGGATCAAGTCGCCACCAAGACCGAGGGCGATGAACTGATTCGGGCGCAGCGAGAGATCATCACCGCCGGGGCCGTCGACCACATCGGCGAGCCACGGCACCTCGGAGCGAATGAACCTTGCCCGGAAGTTGGTGCGCACGTGATCGGCGAACTGATCTAGGTTGGCCGCGACACGCGCGGCATCAGCAACTCCCATACCGATCGCTGGATCACGCAGCCAGGCACTGACGCTTCGCAGCGCGCGGTACCAGAGCGCCGAGATCTCGATCGGCTTCCCGCGTCGTGGCGTCACCACCCAGTCGTCAAGCTTTGCATCCATCCAGGTGAGCTGGCGACCCTCAGCCGATCCCACGATGAGTCCGTCGCTATCTGCGCCGATCCCAAAGTCGGTGCCATCGCGGTAGGCGGCGATGATGTTCAGCAGCGTTGGCAGGAGTTCGGCACCAAGCGCGTGATCGCCTGTTGCCGCGACGTGTGCACGTGCCGCCTCGACATACCAGAGTGGCGCATCAATCGTGTGGTATTCGGGCATCTCATCGACGCGATCGGGGAAGTTGTTCGGCAGCAACCCTCGCCGCACCCACGGCGCAAAGGAGCGCAGCACGGTGGCGCCAATCTCTGGCCGGCCTGTTGCCAACGTCAGTCCGCGCAGGGCGATCGCCGTGTCGGCATCGTCTCGCAGTCGGGCGCGATGGCAGCGGTCCTCGCAACGACGATGATCGCGCGCGATGTGCCGCTCAGCTGCTACATCTCGACCGGCAACGAGGCGCTGGCCAGCTCGCGCTACGCCTTCCGTCGCCAC
>JBAXWE010000008.1:0-40527 GCA_037128565.1 bacterium | reverse complement strand
ACGCTCAGGCGACCCGATCGTGGTGGATAGCGACGAACATCCACGACCCGACACTACCGCCGCAGGGCTGGCCAAGTTGAAGCCGGCGTTCGTCGCCGACGGCACCGTGACCGCAGGAAACGCCTCGGGCATTAATGATGGCGCGGCAGCGCTGCTCGTTGTTGAGTCGGAGCGCGCGCGAGCCCTGGGGTTGAAGCCGTATGCGCGCATTGTTGCAACGGCGGTTGCAGGTGTCGATCCGTCGGTGATGGGTGCTGGCCCGATCCCCGCAATCAAAAAGCTACTGGAGCGCACGGGGCTCACCGTCGCCGACATCGATCGCGTGGAGCTGAATGAGGCGTTCGCGAGCCAGGCGGTCGCCTGCATCACCGAGCTTGGGCTCGACCCAGCGAAGACGAATGTGCACGGCGGCGCCATTGCCCTTGGCCACCCTCTGGGCGCCTCTGGGGCCCGCATGGCTACCACCCTGGTTCGCGAGTTGCGCCGTAGCGGTGGTCGCTATGGGATCGCCGCCATGTGTGTGGGGGTGGGTCAGGGGATCGCGATGCTGGTGGAGCGCGTCGAGGCGTAGGCGCGCTAGAATCTCGGTCAGAGCAGCGGCAGATGCCGGAGGAGGAGCGATGTTGAACCAGGAGCCACAGGTCGCCAACGAGGCGCCAACCGTTGTGCCCGTGCTCGCCCTCACCGACACCGCAGCCGCCAAGGTTGTTGAGCTCGCCAAGGGTGAGACGAATCCACTGATCGGCCTCCGCGTCTACATCGTCTCGGGCGGCTGCAGCGGCTATCGCTACGGCATGATGCTCGACGACGTCGAGAACCCAGGCGACAGCGTCTTCATGGCGAACGGCGTGCGCGTCTATGTTGACGAGAAGGCCGTCCCACTCATTCAGGGCTCAACCGTCGACTACGTTGACGCGATGATGGGCGCTGGCTTCACCGTCGAGAATCCGAACTCTGTTGGCGGCTGCGGCTGCGGCTCCAGCTTCCGCACGGCGGATTCGGCGGGACAGGCCTCGGCCTGCAGCCACTGACCTGGAGCAGAACGGCGACGCGCCGAAACTGATCCCGCTCTTCCCGCTACAACTCGTTCTCTTCCCTGGCGTTGCGCTACCCCTGCACATCTTTGAGCCGCGCTATCGCCTGATGGTGAAGCGTTGTCTCGAACTAAATCAGGCATTCGGTGTGATTCGATCGGGAGACGACGGCCTCTCGGAGATTGGCACCCTCGCCGAAATTCGCGAGGCGACGCGTTATATCGATGGTCGCTGGGACATTGTGGCGCTCGGCACACAGCGCTTCCGCATTACGAACTTTGATCGTAGTGCCCCATACCTCCAGGCTGAGATCGAACTCCTCGACGAGGCGGTGGGCGAACCGGCTGAGCTCGTGCGCGCCACTGCGGAGCGCGTCTCCGATTTGTTCATCGACTACCTCGAGCTACTGCGCGGTGTTGACGAGGGTGAGCACGACCACGAGCACGACGACGAGGATGAAGATGATGAGGGTGAATACATTGAAGATGACGAGGTAACCCCCGAGGCCATCGACGAGGCGCTGGAGGAGGAGCAGGGCGCGGCACTCAGCCAAGAGGTGGTCTCCGAGATTGAACGACTCCTTGTGGCATCAAATGCCGCTGCTGGACCGGCGAAGATCACCGAGTACGGCGTCGATGACGATGAGTCGCCCGACGAGGAGGGTGACCCCGATGGCGAACTGCTGGCCACGGCAATCGACCGCCTATCAGGGAGCGATGACCCTGTCGGCCTCTCCCATGTGGTCGGCGGCGTTGTGCAGCTGAGTGTTGAGCAGCGCCAGGCGCTCCTTGAGGCCCCCGATGCGCTGACACGCCTCACCCTGCTCGCGGCGCATCTTGACCGCGAGAATCTGCTGCTCTCTGAGGGGATTCGACCGTGGCAGGCCGACCCCGCCGCGCTTTCAGAACGCCGCAACTAATTCGCTCGAGCAGCGGATACGATGCGCGCATGAGTCCAACGCGCCGCATGTGGATCGACACCGATACGGCCTCTGACGATGCTGTCGCCATCGTCATGGCGCTCAAGCATCCAAACACCGAAGTTCTCGGCATGTCTGTCGTCATCGGCAATGTGCCCGTGGAGCTCGGCGTGCAGAACGCTCTCTACACCGCAGAGCTGTGCAGCAAGAACATTCCCGTACACGCAGGCGCGGAGATGCCGCTCGTGCGCCCGTTTGCCACGGCGCAGCACGTGCACGGCGCCGATGGCATGGGCGACATTGGGCTGCCACTCAAGGGCCGCACTGCAACAAGCAACGACGCGGTCCACGCCATGATCGATGCCTTCCGTAAAGAGCCAGGCGAGTTAGAGTTGGTCGCACTCGGGCCGCTCACCAACCTTGCCCTCGCCATTCGCATCGAGCCGCAGTTCGCCAAATGGGTGAAGCGCTGCGTGATCATGGGCGGCACCGGCGTACTCCCTGGCAACATCACGCCACTCGCTGAATTCAACTGGTGGGTCGATCCTGAGGCGGTACACATCGTCTTGGAGTCCGGCATGAAGGTGGAGATGGTCGGCTGGGATGTCTCCGTCGCCGACGCGGTGATTGAAGATAATCTTGCCGCAGAGTTGCGCGCGCTCGGACCGCTTGGCCAGTACAGCATCGACATTCAGCGTGTGCTGCGCAAGTTCTGCGAGGAGTCATCGAAACTGAAGGGCTTTGACTGGCCAGATCCAATCGCCATGGCGGTGGCACTGGAGCCCGACATTGCCAGTAGTGAGGCGCATCTTCGTGTTGAGGTTTCGCTCGGCCTTGGACATGAGCGCGGACAAACCATCGTTGACCACCTGGGCAACACAAAGCGTGAGCCGAACTGTCGGGTCGTCTATCGCGTGGATCGCGAGCGATTCATTGAGATGGCCCGAAAGGCGTTCCGCGCCTAACCTCGCTCGCTACGACGCGTCGGTCGCGAGAAGCCCCATCTGAATCTCATCCCAGCGCCGCCCATCGCGGGTGATCGCATCGCGCATGCGCCCCTCTTCGACGAAGCCCGCCTTGGTGTAGCAGCGCAGCGCCGCCTCATTGAAGGCGAAGAGGGTCAGGCTGATGCGGTGCAGACCGAGGGCCTCAAAGGCGAACTGGGTGACGAGTCTCGTGGCTTCGCTGCCGAGACCGCGCCCACGGGCGGCAGGTTCGCCGATCATCAGATGAAAGGTCGCGGCCCCATTCTCAATGTCGAGGTTCGCTAGCGTGCAGCTACCGATTAGGAGTTCGGTGGCACCAGTCCGCTCGTAGAGGGCAAAGGCGAGCATCTGGGCGGTGGCGAAGCGCTCACGGACCATGCGCTCCACCTCATCGCCAGTAAGCGGCTCGTTGCGATGGCGGGCGAGGCGCACCAGCTCCGGGTCGGCGTACCAACGCTTGAGCGCGGGGAGGGTTTCGACCGTGTGCGGGCGCAGCGAGACGTGCTCGCCCACGAGGACCGCCTCATGTCCGCCGATTGATCTCTGGGGCTGTGATCCGACCACGCGGTCACGGTATACGATCGCCCCGATGCTTAGCTGGATGCAACTCGCGCGCAAAATTGAGGGCGCCTCGCGCACCTCGGAGAAGGCACGCCTCTTTGCCGATGCGCTCCGTTCCGCCGACGACATCGACCTTGAGGTGATCTGCCGACTCCTTGGGAGCCGGGGCACCGCCCAGGCGGGCGCCGTCTCGTGGCCGGCACTGGCAAAGGCGGTCGAAGAGGTCGCTGGCGCACCCGCTGGCTCGCTCGCCAAGATCCTCGATGAGACGGGCGACATCGGCCTCGCCGTTGAGGAGCTCCTTGAGAGCGAGCGCCCCATTGCCGGCGAGGCTGCCGCCAGCGAAGAGCGCCACGCGCAGGTGCGTAGCAGTGCCATTGCCAGTGCCACCGGGGTTTTACCCGTTGCAGGGGCTGGCTCGGCGCCAACGCTCCGCTCGCTCCCGGAGACCTTCGCCGCCATCCACGGTGCCAGTGGGCAGCGCCGCCACGACCTGCTGACGCAGCTCTTCTATGGCACCTCACCGATCGCTGCGAAGTACATCGTGCGCATGCTCTCGGGCGACGTGCAGATCGGCCTTCGCGACGGTCTCCTGGAGAGTGCGATCGCCGCAGCATTCGACGCCGACGTGAGTGCCGTGCGATGGGCGATGACCCTTGAGGGGGATGCCGGCCGCGTGGCGCTTCTTGCGAAGCGCGGCACCCTCGCCGAGGCGAAATTGCACTACTTCCATCCAATCCCAGCGATGCTCGCCGCACCGGCCGCCAGTGCCGCAGAGGCAATGGAGCGGCTGAGCGAGATTGCTGCTGGCGCAATTGCCGTCGAAGATAAGTACGACGGCATCCGCGCGCAACTCCACGTCGTGGATGGCCACGTTACAATCTATGGGCGCGATGCCAACGACATCACCGTTGCATTTCCCGAGATCGCCGCCGCCGCAGCGCAACTCTCCGAATCAATGGTGCTCGACGGAGAGATCATCGCATTTGACGAGGGGCACCTCCTTCCAGTCAGTGCGGTGCAGTCTCGACTCAGCGGCGCGGGAACCACGTTGCACGAGCGTGAGCGAACCGCCGTGCAGTTCATCGCGTTCGACCTGATCGCCCACGGCGAGCAACTTCTGATCGGCGCCCCGCTGGAAGAGCGGCACGCCGCACTTTCAACGATTGGCATCACGGGACAATGTGATGGTGTGATTCAACTTGCGCCGCAGCGTGTGATGAACGGCATTGAAGAGATTGAGGCGGAGTTTATCGCCGCACGTATGCGCGGCTCTGAAGGGATCGTGTTGAAGTCGACGACTGCAGCCTATGCCCCAGGTCGTCGCGGCTCAGCGTGGCTGAAGTTGAAGCATCCGATCGATAGTGTTGATTGCGTGGTGGTTGGCGTGGAGTATGGCGTTGGGCGCCGCCGAACGCTCTTGTCAGAGTTGACCTTTGCGGTGCGCGACGATCTCTCGGGCCGACTAACCACCCTCGGTCGCGCCTCGGCACAGCTCGGCGAGCGCGAGATGAGCGAGATGGGCCGTTGGTTTGAAGAGCACACGGTTGCGCAGCTCGGCAACTATCGCAGTGTTGAGCCACGCATTGTGGTTGAGGTCTCGTTCGACGAACTACGCCGCAGCCATCAAAGTGGGTCAGGCTACAGCCTTCGTGGCGCACGCATCGTGCGCTTTCGCACCGACCTTGGCCCTGACCAAATCGCCTCACTCTCGGCGATTGAGGCGCGCTGTCGTGCATCCAGCGGACCAGTAGGAGAGGGAGAATGAGCGACAACGAGAAGGTTACGGAGCTCCGCACGCTGATGCCTTCAACGGAGGCGAGTATCTACCTCAATGCGGGGAGTAACGGTCCGGTCCCCGCTGAGGTTGATGCGGCGATGCGCGCGGTGCACGACCAAGAGCTTCAGACGGGTCGAGCGACCGAACATGCCATGGACGACGTAGAAGAGCGCGCCAATGAGTTGCGCGGCGTCTTCGCTGGTGTGCTTGCCACCGATCTCGAACTTGTCGCTATTGGCCACAGCACCACCGAATCGGTTCTGCGTCCAGTGCTCGGCATGGAGTGGCGCGCCGGCGACCGCATTATTACGTTTGACGAAGAGTACCCGGCGATTCGCGGCAGCCTTGCCGCACTTGCATCGCGCACCGGTGTCCTGATTCAGACGCTTTCACTCTGCAACGCCGCTGGCCAGCCACTCAGCGATGAAGAGATCGTAGCGAGCGTCCTTCCACTACTGAACGCACCAACAAAGCTGCTACTCCTCTCGCGCGTCTCGTGGATCAGCGGCCGAGTTCTTCCAGTAGCGCCACTACTTGTAGCCGCACGCGCCTCGGGCGTAACGACGGTGCTCGACGGTGCCCAGGGGGTCGGCGCACTGCGTGACGACATTGATGCGCTGAATCCCGACCTCCTCGCATTCCCCTCGCAGAAGTGGCTCCTCGGTGTGGAGGGGCTTGCCGGCATTCGCGTGTCGCGCGAGGCACTGGTCAATGAAACCTTCCGTCCGATCATTGGGGGCTTTATGGCGTTCGACGGGCAACCGCTGAACGGAGTGGGGACCTTCCGCTCCGATGCGCGCCGATATCAGGTCTCGGGGTTCAGCCGGCCATCACTCGCGGGGGCCGCCCGAGCGGCTGGTTGGCTCTCGATGCAGGTTGGCCTCCCGTGGGCCACAGATCGTGCCCAGCGCCTCGCCGCCGAGTTCCACGCCTCTGTGCGGGACCTGCCAGGGGTGGAGATGCTCGCCCCAGCAGGGGGGCACGCCACGATTGTCTCCCTCCGCGTGGCTGGCTGGAAGCCCGAACAGCTCGTGGAGGAGCTCACACGTCGCGCCTTTGCCATCACGCGCCGGGTGCCGAGCCTCCCAGCCATCGACGGCCGCCCAGGCTCCGCCGCTGCACTTCGTACCTCATGGGGCTTCTGGAACACCGAGGCTGAGGTGGCGCGCATCGCGGAGCTCATCGCCCTCTTCGCCGCACACACCCCAGAGACACTACCGAAGCGCCCCACGATCGAGATCCTGCATGGCTAAGGCACGCCAACCACGCGGCTTCATCGGCCGCCGCATCTATCAGTTGCTGCACGCGCCGAAGCCGGTCTTTCGCGCCGTCTTCTCCAATGTCTCCATCGCCGCGCTGCTGACCTACGTCTACCTGCTTTACGACCTGCAAGTTGAGACAGCACTTCGCAACGGTGCCGATTTGAGTGGCGTCATCGGCGGGCGCGATCTGCGCACTGAGGCGGCGGCGCTCCTCGTTCTCGGCACGGTGATCTTCGGCAGCCTTATGACCTATGTGATCGTTCCGCAACCGCGCCCAGATGGGAAGGGAACAGCACGTTCGGGGTGGTCGGCGGTGCTTGGATTTTTTGCGAGCCTGCCCGTGGCATACATCGCCTTGGTGATTGAGAGTCAGTTCCTGAAGCCGCTCTTCGCGCGGCCGTAGCGGAGCGTTACGCCTGGCGCGTGCCGATCAGGCGGTAGCCGATGCCGCGAACACTGACCAGAATTTGTGGGCGACGCTGATTGGTTTCAAACTTCTTGCGGAGGCGGTTCACGGCGACGCGCAGCGCCTCGTCGCCGCCGGCCCAGTTCTCGCCCCAGACGTAGTCACGAATCTCTTGATGCGATACAGCGTCACCGAGGCGCTCGATCAAAAGCGAAAGGAGTCGCAGCTCCGTGCCGGTCAGGGTGACCGTTCGCTCAGCGAGTCGCAAGGCGCCACTGGCGCGATCAATCGCGATGGGCGTCGGCTCAACAGGTGATACGTCAGTCATGGGAGAGCGATAGTAGCGGGTCTGTAACAGTTCGTCTACGCCACTCTACCTAGGGCGATCGCAATGGTTGCAACGCCCGCCAAGCCAATTCCCAACCCTTGTCGCGAGGTCACGCGTTCTCCAAGTAGTAGGGCCGCAAAGATCACCGTGGTGATTGGTGCGATCGAGGTAAAGACCGCTGCTACCGCCACACCGCTCTCTCCCTTTGAGAGGAAGAAGAAGAGATTTCCCGCCGTTTCGCATGTACCCGCCACGGTAAGGAGCAGCAGTAGACGCAGTCGAGGCAGCAGTTCTGCGGGGATCGCGCCGGCGCGAATCGGCTCATCGCCGGGTGGCCTACGGCCGACTAGGCGAGCGACAGCGAAGACCAGCGCTAACGCAGAGACGCTGGCAATACGCAGGATAGTGATGAGCCACACCGTTGCGTCAGATTCAACACCGGCGAAGATCAGGCTGAATCCCGCGAAGCAGATGCCGGCCGTGATGCCGTAGATTGCGCCACCGCGAGCCGCTGCGCCACTTGATGCGTCGGCGTGTGCACCCGCTTCGCCGGCGACTGCATGTTCAACAGAGCTGGTCGAGACGATGATGATCGCAACGATAGCCGCCAAGAATCCGAAGAGCCGAAGGAGCGATGGGATCTCGCCCTGCGCAATGCTGACCGCAACGGGAATCAGCGCGGAGAGTGTGCCGGCAATGCTGGCAACGATGGAGATGCGCCCGTGTGCAAACCCGTGATAGAGCAAGAGCACACCCGTGCCGCCCACAATTCCGGCGATCGCCGTGGTGAGCAGAGCAATTCCTGTCGGCGGAACGCCGCCTGTGATGAGGGCAACGGGAACAAGAAGCGCGAGTGTTGCCGTCTGGCTTGCGGCGACAACCAGGAAGGTTGGGAGGCGACGGCTGGCGAGCCCACCCAGGAAGTCGCCACCACCCCACGCGAAGGCGGCGATCACGCCGAATAGGGCGCCGATCATGTGGCGACCCAGCGCATGCGCTGATGTGGGCCCACTTGGGGGAACTCAAAGCGCTCCCCCTCAGCGACAAATCCGAGTCGTTCATAGAGGGTGATCGCCGCTACCCGCGCATTGCACCAGAGGTCGCGCGGGGCGCTCTTGTCATCCCACCAGGCGGTGATGGCGGTGCGCATCAGCGCCTCGCCGATTCCTTGATTGCGCCAGTGGGGGGCGGTTGCCGCGCCGCGGAGTTGGGTGCTGGGACCCTCAACGGCGTAGAGCGAGACGCAGGCGGCGAGCTCACCGTTGCTCCAGGCGCCCCAATGGGTACCCGCGCCCGCCTCATCACCAGGGTAGTAGGCGCTCTCCAGCGGCCTTCCGGCACGCAGCACAGCGTGGCGCAAGTTCAGGATCTCCTCGAACGTCGCAGGTCGAATCTCCAGCATGCGTACAGGCTACCTGCTCACCCCGTGCATGTACTACCGTTCCCTCATGCCCGACCTACTTGCACGAGAACAGCGCCCCGCCTATCCGCCGCTTCCAACCACCGACCCGCTGACGGGCGAGCCATTCAGCATGGATCTGAAGGCGGTGAAAGACGCGGTGCAGCGGACGGCAGGGAAGCTGCACATCACACCAATCCTCTCGTCAGTTGGCGCTGCCGACGCGATTCGCCGGAGTGGCGGGCCACTCCTTGGCGACGGCCGCGTGCGATTCAAGTCGGAGCACCTGCAGCGCAGCGGCTCATACAAGGTTCGCGGCATGCTGAATCGCGTCGCGCGACTCGTTGAGTTCTTTGGCATTGACGACGTGAAGCGCCGCGGAATCATCACCTTCAGCGCCGGTAATGCCGCAGCCGCATACGCCTGGGCAGGCCGCGCCTACGGCATCCCTGTTGAGGTGGTCATGCCCGCCAAGGCAGTTCCCGCAAAGATTGCCGCCTGCAAAGCGTACGGTGCGACCGTGCATCTCGTTGAAGGGAATATGGGCACCGCTGGCGAGCTGAAAGAGAAGATGGTTGCGGAACGCGGCCTCATCGATGCGCATCCATTCAATGATCCATTTGTCATCGCGGGTCATGGAAGCATGGGGATTGAGATCCTCGATCAGATCCCAGAGGCTGACGTTGTGATCGGCGGCCTTGGTGGAGGCGGCATGCTCTGCGGTGCGTCGGTTGCCTTGCGGGCGCTGAAGCCCGAGATTCGCATCTACGGTGTTGAACCAGACGGATCGTCTGCCGTGCAGCAGGCGGTCAGCTCTGGTTCCATCGTTCCGGTGACCCCCTCAACGATCGCCGATGGCCTCGCCGCCCCCTACGCGGGTTCGTGGAATCTCCCACTCGCCTCATCGCTCCTCGATGGGCTGATCACCCTTCCCGACGAAGAGATCCTCGGTGGCCTGCGGTTTGCCATGGAACGACTCAAGCAGGTCGTTGAGCCCGCTGGTGCCGCCGCACTCGCCGCGCTCCTCTTCGGGCGTATTCCGGTTATTCCTGGCGACCGAGTGGTCGTCATCCTGAGTGGTGGCAACGTCGACCTCGCCCGCATCCCAGAGTTTCTCGAGCGCGCTGCCCCGGTCCCTGGGGCGTAGTCCCTCTGGGTTGCCGCGCGACTGTGCCAAACAGTCGGCACACTGATCAGGGAAGATGCTCCGCATGAACGATCTGCTATTGCCACTCGCCGTCCTCTTCACTGGCGTCGCTGCCCTCGCATCGATCTATGCAGCGCTGCGTGCTGGGCGCCCAACTCCGCCCGACCAGAGTGCGGCTATGCAGGCTGCGCAGCTTGCGGCAATGGTGCAGGGGCTCGTAACTCAGTCCAACCTTGATCGCGAGAGCGTGCAGCAGGCGCTCGCAGCTGGCGCGAAGGGCACCACCGAGCAGCTGCACCAGGTGGGTGAACGTCTCGGCATCATTGACCGCGCCCAGCAGCAGATCGAAGAGTTGAAGGGCCAGGTTGTCGACCTGGTCGGCATCCTTGGGAGCAATCAGGCGCGTGGTGCGTTTGGCGAGGTTCGCCTTGAGCAGATCGTTGAAGATGTACTCCCCGCCGAGCTCTACGAATTTCAGGCAACGCTTTCAAATCGTGCCCGTGTCGACTGTCTCATTCGATTCGGTGAGCGCGGCGGTGATCTTGCCGTTGATTCAAAGTTTCCGCTTGAGTCGTATCGCAGCATGTTGGCCGCCGGAGACGATGCGACGCGCATCGTTGCCGAACGCCAGTTCAAGGTCGACGTCAAGAAGCACATCGATGACATTTCGTCGAAGTACCTCATCAAGGGGGAGACCCGTGATCTCGCCCTGATGTTCATTCCGGCAGAGTCCATCTACGGTGAGCTACTGCAGCACTTCGCCGATCTAGTGGAGTACGCCAGCAAGAGGCGGGTCTACCTCGCCAGTCCGAACACGATTCACGGTTGGCTGACCAATCTCCGTTCGGTCTACATCGACACCAAGATCGCCGCGCAGGCCTCCCTCATCCAGCGTGAGGTGCGCCTCATTCTCGACGACGTTGGCCGCCTCGGCGAGCGTGTGGAGAGCCTCGAAACCCACTTCGGGCAGGCCAATAAAGACATCGAGCAGATCAAGATCTCCGCGAAGAAGGTGCTGGACCGAGGCGAGAAGATCGAGCGGGTAGAACTCACGGCGAGCGAGGAGTCGGGAAGCCCAAGCCTGAAGAGTTGAGCACTTTCGCGTAATCCGCTACGGTTTATTCCTGAGTTGAAAATCAACTCAAGTAAGAGGGGGAAAAACCATGAACACAAAGAACCTGTACATCGTTGCCGCTGGGGCAAGCCTCGTATTCTCGATCGCTCTTTACTTCGGCTTCGGCGTTGCCGAGGACAAGACGGCGGGCACCTACGTCGGCCTCTGGGTCGGCGCGATCCTCGCTCTCGGCAACCTGCTCGCGAAGAAGAGTAAGTGAACAACCCGATCGTTTTCGCACTCGGCGTCCTGGTGATGCTGCCCGTAATTTGGGCGGTCTACAAGGATCTCCGTAGCTAACGCTAGCGATCAGTAGGCGCCCCGCTGTGGCTTCGGCCGCGGCGGGGCGTTTCTATTTGCCGATGTTCTCTGGGCCGAAGGAGTTCGGCAGCAGCAGTTCGAACGGGTAGCGGTTGATGCGCAAAATCTCAAGCTTCTCATCAAGGTTGACGGCAACGATTGGCATGGAGAGCGTCGAGGCGAACTCGCGGATCCGTTGACGACAGATTCCGCATGGCGCTGGCGCCTCTGCCGGTGACTGCACCGCGAAGGCCAACGCGACGGCCCGCGCATCGGTCGCAAGGCGCATTGCATTCATCGTGTGTTGCTCCGCGTGCACCGTCAGCGTGAAGTCAACACCCTCCATGTTCGCGCCAACGTGGATCACGCCATTCTCATCGGCTGCCGCAGCGCCGACGGCGTAGCCCGAATACGGCGCGTATGCCCGGGGGCGAATGGCACGCGCTGCAGCAACAAGGGCCGCTTCGATTGGTGTGAGATCTGCCTCGGTGATTCTCATCGTGGACTCCACCCCTCTACTTGGCCGATCAGTCGGCGAATGTGCAGCGCATGCAACGGTGCAAACGGGAGCGACCAGGCGCGTTTCAACCACGCCTCCGAACCGAGCGAGCAGGCGTCGGCGCCCGCCCAGCCGTACTCGCGCACGTCGTTGAAGGTGCGTACGCCGCCGCCCGCGATGATTGGGAGCTTGATCCCCGCCTCGCGCAGCTCGCTCACCACGCGCAGGCCAATCGGCTTGATCGCGCGCCCGGAGAGCCCGCCGTAGCGATTCTTCAAGAGCGGTGCGCCCGTTGCCGGATTCAGTCGAAGGCCCTTCACCGTGTTGATCGCGGAGATCGCCGCAACCCCCGTCGCCTCGGCAAGGCGCGCATGCTCGAGGTAGTCGAAGTCAGGAGAGAGCTTCAGGATCACCGGGAAGCGCGAGGCGGGAACGGCGCGCCGCAGCACCTCTTCGATAATCGCGCTGAAGTCGAAGTTGACGTTGTGGCAGGAGACATTGAACTCTACGGCGGCAAGCTCACCAGGCTTGGCGCGGCGATTGACCGTCTCCACGAGCGAGGAGAACTCATCGGCGCTGAAGCCGCCGAGCGAGAGGATGCGGTTCTGCTCGCTCGTGCGTGGAAAGTACTCGTCGAAGTAGCGCTCAATCCCAATGTTCGACCAGCCGAAGGCGTTGAGCCACCCGCCGTCCGCCTCTTGTAGCGCGCCGCGGTAGAGGCGGAAGAACTCAGGAAGAGCCGTCACGCCCCAGGATTCGCGCAGGGTGAAGTGCCCCTCGCGCGGCTGCTCGGTAACGGTGCGTACGGTGACGGCGCCGAAGCGACGTAGATCAACGAAGTTCGCAAGTGGTGAGAGACCAGTGATTGCTAGGCGTCCCTTCGGCGCGCCGTAGCCGAGCAGGCTCGAGCTGGTGATCAGACGATTCCGAAGTTGGATCCCGTTCAGGTCAATCATGCGCCAAGGGTAGCGCGCAGCGTTAGCACCACCAGCACCGACACCACCAGCCCCAACAGCAGGTTGCCGCGCCAGCGCCCCACGGCGGCGCCGGCGAACACCGCGACCGCTTCGGGGCCAACGGTGAACGCCCCGTTGTGCACGAACACTGAAGCTGCAGCGATCGCACCGAGCACCGCTGGCCCGATCAGTCGCAGGTACTCGAGGACGACAGGCGGCAGGCGATCAATGCCGGGGACCAGCATCGGCAGTGCGCGCGCCGCGTAGGTACCGAGGCCACCAAGGATCGCAAGTGGAACCAGATCAGTGCTAAAGAGATCGTTGGTCACGCGCGCCTCCGAAATAGTGTCAGCCCTACCAGTGGACCAACAAGGCCGCCGATCATGATCGCGGCACTTGGATCAATCAGGAGCGCGGCAACGACAGCACTGCTGCAACCGACGAGGAGCGCAAGCAGCGCCGCGCGATCTTTCACAAGGCCAATGGCGAGTCCAGCCATTGCTGCAGCGAAGACCACATCGAGGCCGATCGTGGCAGGGTCGGGGAGTGCTGCCCCAGCAAGCCAGCCGAGGATCGTGGCGACATTCCATGGAACAAAGATTGTGATCCCTGCGTACCACGCGCCGCGCACATCGATCCGTCCGAGCCGTGCGATGTGCGCTGTCGTGAGGGCAAACGCCTCGTCAGTCAGAAGATAGGCGAGCGCCGCTCGCAACGTACGGGAGAGCTTTGCGGTGTACGGGGCAACTGACGCAGAGTAGAGAAGGTGTCGCGCGTTCAGCAGCCACACAAGAATCACAATGGATGGCCATGGCGTGTTGGCTACCAGGAGGCCGACGGCAGCATATTGCGCCGCACCAGCAAAGAGGACTGAACTAAAGGCGATCGCCTCAACGAGCGAGAGGCCGCCCTCTCGCGCCGTGAAGCCGAAGATGCCGCCAACAATGGTGGCGATGACCCAGATACCAATCGAATCAACGACGAGGCGGCGTCGAGCGGTACTAAGTGTGGCTGCAGCCCCGCTCATTTCGGAGCAGGTTCAAGGACGACAACAGGAATCTCACGCGCCGTCTTCCGCGCATACGCCGCATACACGCCGTAGGTAGCATCGTCGGTTGCGCGGAGGTACTTCAGGCGTTCCTCGCCAACTGCGATGCGCGCGCGATACGGTCGCCGGAAACGCTTGTAGATGATCGTGACGTTTGGCTGAGCCTCGATATTCCGATACCAGGCGGGATGCCCTTCACGACCGTAGTTACTCGCGATCACCACGATGCGTTCACCATCTGGGAGATACGTCAGCACGACGCGACGCGGCTGCCCGCTTCGTCGCCCAGTGGTTTCAAGGATGATCCCCGGCCGCCCACCAAGGTTTGGTGAGATCCAACCGTTCGTCGCGAGCGCCAGGCGCGCATGGAACGGCGCAACCAGCCCAATCAGTCGACCGAACCAGCGCTGCGCCCCCTTCAACCACGACGGGCGCTGCGCCGCCCAATCGTCGCCTGGCATTTATCGCTCGGCGAAGAGGTAGCGAACGGAGAGCGCAGCGACGACCGCACCGATGAGCGGCCCGACGATGTAGACGACGGCCCCTGAGAGGTCACCGAACGCAATCGCTGGACCGAACCAACGCGCCGGGTTCATTGCTGCGCCAGTGAGCGGGCCGCCCACCATGATGTCGGCGATGATCACGCCGCCAATAAGGAGTGCGCCGAGCTGTGGTGCGCGCTTATCAACGGCGGTCAGGAGGACGGCGTAGACCAGAAGTGCGGTGAGAACCGCCTCGACGGCGATCGCCGTGACCTGGGTCAGGCCCGCTGCGACGCTAGGCGCACCGCCCCCAGCAATCGACCAAGCGGTGTCACCCGCATCGAATCCGCCGAAGGCCAACTTGAGAGCGAACCCGGCGGCGGCAGCACCGACCAGCTGGGCCACGATGTAACGAATCCCCTCAATGGTGCGGACCTTGCCAACCAGCCAGAGGGCCACGGTCACCACGGGGTTGAACTGTCCGCCACTGATGGGGGCAAATGCGGTGCCAAGGGCAGCGAGGGCGAGACCGTGAGCGAGGGCGATGCCGATCAGACCGACCTCCCCGCCGGTCTGGGCGTTCATGATCACTGCGCCTGCGCCGAGCACGAAGAAGAGGAAGGTGCCGACGGCCTCAGCGACGAGGGCGGCGACGAGGGTTCGACTGGGCATCTGTAGGGACCTCCATGAGTCTTCGGGGGGCCAGCGGCACCCCATTGGGGCTGATTGTAGGGCAGCCCCTATGAGAGATGAGCGTGATGCCGTATGCTACGGAGGTCCCCCGGGCTTCGGTGGACATAAGCACGCACGCACGCGACCGAGATCAGTCAACCGTTCCCATCCAGGGCTCGCGAGACCAGCATCGGACCACGAGGCGAGCCAGCACTAGGAGTGAACGGAATGTACACAGACAAGAACTTGGTCTGCATGGATTGCAGCCAGGAATTCGTATTCACAGCGCGGGACCAGGAGTTCTACGCTGAGCGCGGCTTCACAGAGCCAAAGCGCTGCACGCCATGCCGCAATGCCCGTAAGGCGCAGCGCGAGGGTGGTTCAGCGGGTGGCGGCTTCGGCGGCTACACCGGTGGCAGCTCGTACAGCGCCGGCGGCTACGGCGCCCCACGCGCACCTCGCGGACCACGCGAGTTGCACCCAGCAACCTGCTCGGATTGCGGCAAGGAGACCATGGTCCCCTTCCTGCCAACCAGCGGCAAGCCGGTGTACTGCGACAACTGCTTCTCGACCCGACGCCCAGCGCGCTAAGTCCAGTAGCTCTTAGAGCAACCCGGACGGCCGGGACCCTTCGGGGTCTCGGCCGTTCGATTTATCCCCGAGTTTCTAATTGTGCCAATCGATCAACGAGTAGTACTGCATGCACCGTCGCGGCGCGGTGGTCAAAGAGCGCGAGCAGCGTGGCGTTGCTGAGCGCAGCGGTAATGCGGGCATCTGCCAAACACACCTCATCGAGCTGGCGGTTGTTGTCGCGCGCACTCGTCGTCACGGCCTGCACGATCGAATAGGCGGCATCGCGCTGCATCCCCGTATCGACCAGTGCGGTGAGTAGCCGCGATGCAGCGTGCAGCCCGAGCCCACCTGCAAGGTTCTCCATCATCCGCTCGCGGCGAATCTCTGCGCCATCGATCACGCCGTTGAGCGAGTCCGCCATGAAGGCGAGAAGCGAGGTAGCGTCGGGGAGCAGGATGCGCTCCGCAGAACTGTGGCTGATGTCGCGCTCATGCCAGAGCGGCTGGTTCTCCATCGCCGCGGTGGCGTAACCACGTAGGAGGCGTGCAAGGCCGGCGATCCGCTCACTCTTGATTGGATTGCGCTTCTGTGGCATCGCCGAGCTGCCAGCCTGACCGGCGCGGAACGGCTCACGCATCTCGTCAACTTCAGAACGTTGCAGGTGGCGGATCTCGGTAGCAATGCGCTCGAGGGTGCCGCCGGCAATCGCAATCGCACTCACGAACGCGGCGTGTCGGTCCCGCTGCACAATTTGAGTACTTGCCTGATCAGCGCGCAGGCCAAGCGCTGCTAGCGCGATCTGCTCGATCTCTGGGCTGATCTGGCTATAGGTGCCAACTGGTCCGGAGATCTTCCCCGTCGCAGATTCAGCGGCGGCAAGCGAGATGCGCTCACGTGCCCGTGCAACCTCAAAAGCCCAGTTCGCCATTTTGGCGCCCATCGTGGTTGGCTCTGCGTGCATGCCATGCGTTCGGCCGATCATGATCGTGTCGCGCTCCTCGCGTGCGCGGCGAACGATCGTTGCGAGCAGTGTTGCTAGGCCTGCGTCGATGAGAGTGGCAGCATCGCGCATCTGCAGTGCGAGTGCCGTGTCCACAACATCACTGCTGGTGAGGCCATGATGAATCCAGCGTCCTGCTGGGCCAACACTCTCCGCGAGCTGATTTACGAAAGCGACGACGTCGTGGTCGGTGGTGCGCTCTAACTCGTTGATGCGCACGACGTCGACCTTCGCCTTGGCGCGAATCACTGCAACGGCGTCGGCGGGCACTTCGCCCGTTGCAGCCTGCGCGTCGAGTACCGCCAGTTCGACCTGCAGCGCCGCACTCCAACGCGCCTCATCGCTCCAGACCGCCGTCATTGACGGCGTGGCGTAGCGGGGGATCATCGCTTGGCGTGGCGCAACGGGCGCCAGGCACGCTCAATCGTTTGCGTGCGCTCAGGGCCAACCGAGAGGAGCACGATCGGCGCACCGGCAATCTCTTCGAGTGCCGTGACGTAACGACGGGCGTTCTCAGGGAGGTCGGCCATTGCGCGAACGCTGGTGATCTCCTCCTCCCAACCGGGGAACGTTTCGTAGATGGCCTTCGCGCGTGCAAGTTCAGCACCCGATGCTGGCCAGCGCTCAACGCGCTTGCCGTCAATCTCATACGCAACGCAGAGCAGGATTTCAGGAATGCCCGAGAGCACGTCGAGCTTGTTCAACATGATGCTCGAGACGCCATTCAGCTCAACGGCGTAGCGGAGCGGCACGGCATCATCCCAGCCGACACGGCGACGGCGACCAGTAGTCGTGCCAACCTCATGGCCAGTGACGGCGATCCGCTCGCCGATCGCGTCGGTGAGCTCGGTGACGAATGGGCCCGACCCAACACGTGTGGCGTATGCCTTCATGACGCCCATCACCTCATCAATCTGGAGCGGAGCGATGCCGCCGCCCGTTGTCGCGCCACCCGCGATCGGATGCGACGAGGTGACGAATGGATACGAGCCGTGATCGAGGTCGAGCATCGCCCCCTGTGCGCCTTCGAAGAGGAGGTGCTCCTTGCGGGCGTAGGCACGCTGGACCAGGTCATTCGTGTCGGCGATGTGTGGTCGGAGTCGCTCACCCCAGGCGGCAATGAGCGCAGCAATCGCGTGGGCGTCAACCGCCTCGGCATAGTCGGTGGCACCAAGCGCAGCGAGGAGGGCGCGCTTCTCCGGAAGCACGCGCGCCAGTCGCGCCGTCGTTGATGTGGGATCAAGGAGGTCCTCGACCCGAAGGCCGAGCCGAGCGGCGCGATCCTCATAGGCGGGCCCGATGCCGCGCTGCGTGGTGCCCACCTTGTCTCCAGCGAGCGCGCTCTCACGGGCTTTATCGAGCGCCACGTGATACGGGAGGATCAGGTGTGCGGCGTGGCTGACACGCACCTTCGAGATGTCGATGCCGCGACTGATCAGCCCATCAAACTCCCGAATCAGCGTGGCGGGGTTGACGACCACCCCTGGCCCGATGATTGGGGTGATGTGCCCATAGAGGACGCCCGAGGGGACCAGGTGCAGCTTGAAGGTGTCGTCGCCGATGACGATCGTGTGGCCGGCGTTATCGCCGCCCTGATAGCGAACGACCGTCGAAACCTGCTCGGCGAGGAAGTCGGTGGTCTTCCCCTTCCCCTCGTCGCCCCACTGGAGTCCGACGATCACGCTCGCAGGCATAGCCCCTCGCTCTCGGCTGATTGAATGCTGCCGGGCAACGCACGGCGGGGGGATCGTACCCCCTGGCCGCCCCGATCGGGAGCCCCGCGGCACGGGCGAGGTGCGATGATCTGCCGACGATGTTGAACCCCCCAGTGATCCTCTGGTTCCGCCGAGACCTTCGTCTCGCCGACCACCCCGCCCTGGTCGCGGCAGTAGCGGCGGCCAAGGAGCGAGGCGCACCACTCTTGCCGATCTTCATCTGGGAGCCGGGCCTCGTTGCTGGCCCCCGTGCCAGCGCCAACCGCACCTGGTTCCTGCGCGAGAGCGTCACGGAACTCGCCGCCACCCTGCGCGCACTCGGCTCGGATCTCATTGAGTTGCAGGGTCCCGCCGCCTCCGCACTCCCAAGGCTCATTAGCGATCTACGCGTCGCAGGCGGCACTGGAGACATTGATCTCTTTATGACGCGCGATCACACGCCATTCGCGCGAACACGCGACCGCGCCGTTGCGGATCTCCTCACGCCACTCGGCGTGCAGCTGCATGCGAAGCGCGGCCTTGTGGTGGTCGAGCCGGAAGAGTTGCTGACCGGCGGCGGCACACCGTACGGCGTCTACACCCCGTACTTCCGCCGATGGCTCGAGCAGGTAGATGCCAGCGCACCGCTGCCAGCGCCGAAATCACTCCCGCCTCTCCCCACACCAACTCCCGTCTCCACTGTTGATCAGGCGCTCCTTGATGCGCACGCGGTACCAACGGCACAGATTGCCGAGCTGCCCGTACCAGGTGAACGCGCAGCGCGCGCATATGCCGACGCGTGGCGAAGATCTGTTGGCGAGTACGCGAATCGGCGCAACACTCTGGCCGATGGCGCGGGAACCAGTCATCTCTCTGCAGCGCTACATATCGGACTCCTCTCGCCGCGTGAACTCGTTGCACGACAACTCCCCCTTCCGCCGGTGGAAGAGGGTGAACGATCGGGTGAGCGACTCTGGGTGAGCCAGATCGCGTGGCGCGACTTCTACACGCAGGTGCTCTGGCACGCGCCACATGCCGCGCGTAGTGCATGGCGTCCAAGCTATGACGCGATTGAATGGAGCAGCGACCAGCGCCTACTTGAGGCGTGGAAGAGTGGCAAGACTGGCTACCCTGTTGTCGATGCTGCAATGCGCCAACTCGCAGCGACTGGCTTCATGCACAACCGCGCGCGCATGATTACCGCATCATTCCTCACGAAAGATTTACTGATTGACTGGCGCGAAGGTGAGGCGCACTTCTTGCGACATCTGGTTGACGGTGATATTGCCGCGAACAATGGTGGCTGGCAGTGGTGCGCGGGGAGTGGCACCGATGCGCAGCCGTACTTCCGCATCTTCAATCCGGTGACACAAGCGGGGAACTTTGATCCCGATGGCGAGTATGTGCGCCGCTGGGTACCAGAGCTTGCAGCACTGCAAACGCCAGCGATCCATGCGCCGTGGGCGCATCCGAAGGCGCTGGATGCAGCGGGCATCAGACTCGGTGAGCAGTATCCGGAGCCGATCGTTGATCACGCCGAAGCGCGTCAACGAACGCTTGCGGCCTATAGCGCGGCGCTCAAGCCGGAGAGCGGCAGATAGTTGTGGGAGGCGCGCGGAAAGAACTACGTCAGCCACATCGTCCCCCAAGTGAGCGCCCCGAAAAAATCTGCGTAGTGTGTGGCCGACCATTCCAGTGGCGCAAGCGCTGGGAGCGTGTTTGGGACGAGGTGAAGTTCTGCAGCGACGCCTGTCGTCGTCGGCGAGGGTAGCGTGACCCAACGAGGTGCCGCCGTGCCATGGCAGCGGATCGTCGCAATTTACGTGCTGGTGCAGTTCTCCGAGATCTTTGGCGTGAGCATGATCTACGCCTATCTGCCGCTGGCGCTGGAACATACAGGTGTTCCGCTGGCATCAATCGCTTCGCTCTCCGGCCTCACGATCGCGGGCATCTTCATTGTTGGCGCACCGCAGGTGCCGATCTGGTTGGCGATTGCTGAGTTGAGATCGCGCCGCTTAGTGATTGTGCGCAGTGGCCTCATCGCGCTTATTGCGCTCATCGCCTTCGCCCTCGCTCAAGAGGCATGGCAGCTGATAGGCGCAACGCTCGCTCTTGGCTTCTGGCTCGGCAACACCGGCGTGATGCTGGCGACGATTCGCGAGGTCTCGCCAGAGCGTGCACGCACCCGATCGATCGCCCTCTTCAGTGCTGCAGCGCCGATGGGCTTTGCGCTGGGGCCACTCCTCGCCGGCGCCATGATTGATGGGCTCGGCCTCTCGCTCGCCGCACCGATCATGGTTGCGGCGCTGCTTAACGCCGCCCTCATCGTTGCGAACATCGTGGCGATTCCGGACGTGCGACCGCACTACCCGCCGACGGGGAGCGTCCTCTCCGTAGCCCGCCGTGGCCTGCGCGAGGTCTTCGCCGACCGCACGATTCGTGCCGGATACCTGGTGCTTGGCCTTGCGATCGCCGGCGAGCGGATGCTCCGCCCCGTCTTCCCGCTGCGGATCGCCGAGGTGGTGATCGGCCCCTCCATTACGGGGATCGCCGAACCGCTCGCCGCCCCTGGTGTTGCAGGCGCCGTCGGGCTGCTCTCGGGACTCTCGGCACTCGGCGGTGCCATTGCTGCGCCACTTCTCGCCACACGCCTAGTGCCCCGCATCGGAGTACCTCGGGTAATGGCGGTCGGCTTCGTGGCCGCCGCGGTCGCCGCTGGGGCAATGATCCTCCTATCAACGGCGTTCGGCCTTGCGCTCTCCAATACGTTGCTCGCTGCGGCATCGGCGCTCCTGCAGGCGATGGTCTTCACCTGGTTGGCGAACTCCGTCACCGAGCGCCGTCGAACTGCCGCGCTCAGCCTCTCGCTCTTCCCCCTCTACGCGGGCGCCGTCATTGGACCACTCATCTCTTCTGCCGTAGCCCTCACCGGCACGCCACGATCGGGCGATGCGCTGGCCCTCACCCCGGTCTTTCTTGGGTCGGTGGCGCTACTCTCATTCGGGATCGTTGCCGTGCGTCGCCTCCCCGCGGGAGAGCGCGGCGCGCGCTAGTCTGGGTACATGAAGCAGGTAGAGAGCGTTCTTGGCCCCATCAGCTCTGCAGACTTAGGTCTGACGTTGACTCACGAACATCTCCTCAACGATGTGCTCTCCTGGTGGCACCCACCGCTCGACGACTCACCCCGCTCGCGCGCGCTTGTCGACGAGAAGGTCTCCATCGCCAACATTTGGGAACTAAAGCACGACCCGTTTGTGAATAAAGACAACTGCACTATGCAAGACATTGAACTTGCTATCAAAGAGGTGCAGCGATTTGTCGATCAGGGCGGCAAGACGATCATTGAGACGAGCGCTGACGGAAACGGCCGCAGCCCCGAGGGGCTCGCCACCATCAGCAAGCGCACCGGCCTCAACATCATCATGGGAACAGGCTACTACCTTGACTCCTCGCAACCAGAAGAGAACGATGCGAAAAGTGAGCATGACATCGCCAACGAACTCATTCGCGACATTTTTGAAGGAGCTCGTGGCACCAACATCAAGTCGGGGATCATTGGCGAGATTGGCGTGGGCAGTGAGTTCACCGCGCGCGAGCGCAAGTCGCTCGCTGGCGCGTGTATTGCACAGCGCCAGACGCACCTTCCGATGCAGATTCACATGCCCGCCTGGTTCCGCTACGGCGACGAGGTGCTCGACTTCTGCGCGGCGCACGGTGTGCCGATGGAGAGCATCGTCCTCTGTCACTCCAACCCGAGCGGTGATGATCACGAGTATCAAACGCGTCTGTTGCGCCGTGGCGCGTATCTGCAGTACGACATGATCGGCATGCAGGTCTTCTATGCCGACCAGCAGGCGTCATGCACCAGCGACGAAGACGATGCCCGCAACATTGCTCGTCTTGTGCGCGACGGGTTTGGTGAGAAGGTGTTGATGTCACAAGACATCTTCCTCAAGAGTTTGCTGCGCTCGTACGGCGGCCCAGGTTACGGCCACATGGTTGAATTCTTCTTGCCACGACTCGCTCGCCACGGGGTGCCACTGGAGCAGGGGATCAGCATGATGACGGCGAACCCGCGCCAACTCTTTGAATCGGCAAGCTAGCCACGTGGTGAAGATTCAGACCGTCACTGGGCCAATTGAGAGCGCAGAGATGGGGCTTACCCTCACGCACGAGCACCTCTTCAACATCGTCACCCCGTGGTGGCATCCACCCTACGACGACTCGGCTCGCTCGAAGGAGCTCGTTGACGAGAAGGTCTCCATCACCAACGTCTGGGAGCTCCGCCACGACCCATTCCTCAATAAGGACAACTGCGCGCTCGATGACATTGAGTCCGCTATCAGCGAGGTGAAGCGTTTCGCCGCACAGGGCGGTCGCACGATCATGGAGGCCTGCGCCGATAAGGGGAACGGTCGCGACCCAGAGGGGCTCGCCCGCATCAGCCGAGAGTCGGGCCTCAACGTCATCATGGGGAGCGGCATCTTCCTCGATCCCGTGCATGGCCCGGATCACCTCGACGGCAGCGTGCGCGAGATCGCCGACCGCATCGTGCGCGACGTTACCGTTGGCGCACAGGGCACAAACATTCGCGCCGGCTTCATCGGCGAGATTTTCGTTGGCCAGCCGTTCACGAACCGCGAGCGCAACTCGCTCGCTGGCGCCTGCCTGGCGCAGCGTGAGACGGGGGTGCCAATTCAGATTCACATGCCTGGCTGGTATCGCCTCGGCGACGAGGTGCTCGACTTCGTTGCGGCACAGGGGGTGCCGATGCAGAGCGTGGTGCTCTGTCACTCCAACCCGAGCGGTGACGATTACGAGTATCAGACACGCCTGCTTAAGCGCGGCATCTACCTGCAGTACGACATGATCGGCATGCAGGTCTTCTACGCCGACCAGCAGGCGCCCTGCACCAGCGACGAGGATGACGCCCGCAACATCGCACGCCTCGTGCAGGCAGGCTTCGGTGACCGCGTGCTGATGTCGCATGACATCTTCATGAAGATCCTTCTGCGATCCAACGGGGGCCCAGGGTACGGGCACATCGTGGAGTTCTTCCTGCCACGGCTCGCACGCCATGGCGTGCCACTCGAGCAGGGAATCGCGATGATGACGGATAATCCGCGTCGGCTATTTGAAGAGGCGCGCTAGCGCCAGAAGGGGGAGCTCATGGGAAAGCGCGTTCTGCTCGTTGGGGAGTCGTGGGTATCTGAGGCGACGCACTACAAGGGGTTTGACTCCTTCACCAGCGTCACCTTCCACTCCGGTGCCGATTGGTACAACGGAGCCCTTCGCTCCAAGGGCCACGAGGTTGAGCAGATGTACGCGCATGATGTGCCGGCGAAGTTCCCGCACACCGCCGCAGAGCTGAGCAAGTACGACGTCATCGTACTGAGCGACATCGGCACCAACTCGTTCCTTCTCCCAATTGAAACGTGGCTGCAGGGTAAGTCGACGCCGAACCGCTTGAAGCTTCTCGCCGAGTGGGTGGAGAACGGCGGCGCGTTGATCATGGCCGGTGGCTATCTCAGCTTCCAAGGCTTTGAGGCGAAGGCGCGCTTCGCTGGCAGCGCTGTTGAGCGCGTGCTTCCTGTGACCTGCCTTACGCATGACGATCGCGTCGAGGCACCAGAGGGTGCGCAGCCGGTCATCGTTGAGGCAAATCATCCAGTGCTCGCCGGTGTTCCTGCTGGCATGCCAGCACTGCTCGGCTACAACAAGGTAGTGCTCAAGCCTGGCGCAACACTCGTTGCATCGGTTGGCGGCGATCCACTTATTGCAACCGCACAGGTTGGCAAGGGGCGATCGCTTGTCTGGACATCGGACATTGGACCCCATTGGTGCCCAGAGCCGTTTGTGCAGTGGAGCGGCTTTGCGCCGCTGATGTCGAACATGATTGATTGGGTAACGGGCAAGTGAGCCTGGCAGAGCGTATCGCCGCATACGAGGCGGCAACCCATGCGTTTGAAGAGCAGGTCGCGAAGCTTGATCGACTCAAGCTTGACGCCAAGCATCCAGAAGGCTGGTCGCCGCGACAGGTGATCCATCACCTCGCCGACAGCGAGGCGCAGTCGTATGCGCGACTGCGGCGCCTCGTTGCGGAACCGGTTGGCTCAGTCATCCAGGGGTATGACGAAGGTGCTTGGGCGACGAGCCCGGCACTCGGCTACGAGACCGACCCGATTGAGACGTCACTCGCCGTCTTCTCTGCGGTGCGAGCAGGAACCTACAACGTTCTCCAGCACCTGACCGAAGCAGATCTTGAGCGATATGGGGAGCACAGTGAGCGCGGACAGTTCACGATTGATGACTGGCTGCGGATCTATTCGAAGCATCCAACCGAGCACGGCGAGCAGCTCGCCAAGGCGCTGCGCGGAGAGCTCTAGTCGGGAAGGTGTCGCTCAGCTTGACCGATGTATTTCGCATCGGGTCGGATCAACTTATCGACGCCAGCTTGTTCAATCGCATGCGCTGACCAGCCGGCAATGCGCGCCAGCGCAAACGTTGCAGGGAAGAGGTCGGGCACAAGGCCAACCCCCTGCAGCACCGCGGCGGCATAGAACTCCACGTTTGTCTTCATCGCACGGCCTGGCTTCATCTCTTCAAAGACCTTGAGAATCTTCTCTTCGGCGCCGATGGCGAGCTCGAGCCAGGCCGGCTTCGTTGGCATCGCCTCAGCAACCTTGCGCAGTGCCGCGGCTCGCGGGTCGTACGCGCGATAGACGCGGTGGCCGAAGCCCATGATCAGCTCCTTGCGCGAGAGCTTGCCGCGCGCCCAATCCTCGGCGCGGTCAATGGAGCCGATCTCGCCGAGCTGGCCGATTACCTCGGCGGGAGCGCCGCCGTGGAGTGGCCCCTTCATCGCGCCGATGGCGCCGCAGATTGCCGAAGCGAGGTCAGAACGGGTTGCAATGATTACGCGCGCCGTAAAGGTGCTGGCGTTGAGACCGTGTTCGGCGCCCGCCATCAAATAGGCATCAAGCGCACGCGCCGTCGCTGGATCTGGCTCCTTGTCGTGCAACTGCTGCAGGAAGGCGGCAGCGATGCTGAGGCCTGGCTGTGGGTTGACCGGTTCAAGACCTTGGCGTAGCCGCGCAAATGCAGCGAGCGCCGACGGCGCGAATGCCGCGATGCGCTTCGCCTCTTCGGCGGTTGGTGGCCAGCCGAGTCGTTCGCCAGCACCCCACACAGAGATCGCGGTACGCAGCGCGTCCATCGGATGCGCGTGCGACGGCAAGAGGCGGAGTGCGGCGAGCACGGCGGGGGGCACCCGCTCGGGAACGAGCTCAGCGTTCGGGTGCCACTCACCAGTGAGGAGTAGATCAAGAACGCTGGCGTAGCTCCCCTTCGTGACGACCTCTTCGATGGGATAGCCGCGATAGAGGAGTCGGCCCGCAGCGCCGTCAACGTATCCGACCGCCGTTTCGGCGCCAATAACGCCAGCGAGTCCTGGGCTGAATGGCTTCTCGGCGACCTTCTCGTCACTCATCGGCGTGGTCGTCGATCAACGTATTCAAGGGCGAGGCGCAAGATCACCGATCCAAGCAGCGCCACGAAGACGGATCCAGTGAAGCCACCCGGATCACCGTACCCAGCCCCCTTCGCAAGGGTGCCACCCACAATGCCGCCGAGGATCCCGACCAAGATGTTGGGGAGACAGCCGCGCGCCGCTCGACCACCCACCAACAGAGAGGAGAGGCCGCCGGCCAGGAAGCCGACGAACATCCAACCGATCGGGTCAAGGTCAAAGAAGCTCATCGGCGCGATCGTACGCCTGCGCGCAGAAACGCGCCGCAGCCGCCGCGCGGGTAGACTCGCGGCATGTCTGAAGGGGCGCTCTCCGCACGAATCAACGACGCGCCTGGCGACCCGATCTTCGGGATCGTCGAGCTCTTCCGCGCCGATACGCGTGCGCACAAGATCAACCTTGCCGCCGGCGTCTATATGGATGAGTCGGCGATCACCCCGATCCTGTCTAGCGTGCGCACGGCTGAGGAGCGCCTGCTCGCCGCTTCAACGACCAAGCTCTACGCCCCAATCGGTGGTGATCCCGCCTACCTGGCGGCAGCGAAATCACTTCTCTTCCGCACGGTTGGCGGAGCGTGGGGT
The DNA here is from genome assembly GCA_037128565.1 of bacterium. Lineage (GTDB taxonomy): Bacteria > Chloroflexota > Limnocylindria > Limnocylindrales > Limnocylindraceae > Limnocylindrus. Next base: position 14,258 of record JBAXWE010000008.1, on the reverse strand, counting down.
GAGACTGAGCGCGCCGCCACCGAACGTGTACAGATGATCCACACGCCGGGCGGCACGGGAGCAGTGCGTCTCGCTGTTGACCTTGTTTCACGACTTCGACCGAGCGCTGAGATTTGGGTGGGCGAGCCGACCTGGCCAAACCACACGCAGATCATTGACTCGGCGCGCATGACCGCACGTCGCCACGACTGGATTACCGACGATGCGCGGTCGCTCAACACGACTGCACTCTTTGATGCGATCGCTGCTGCGAAGGGTGGCGACGCGATGATTCTGCATGGCGCCTGCCACAACCCCACCGGGATTGACCCAACCCCGGAGCAGTGGACTGAGATCGCACACGAGATCGCCCATCGCGGCATCCTTCCGATCCTCGACTTCGCGTATCAGGGCTTCGGCGAAGGTCTCATCGAAGATGCGGCATCGCTCCGCGCCTTCTTGGCGACCGGGTGCGAGGTGCTTGTGGCCAGCAGTTCCTCAAAGAACTTTGCCCTCTATAACGAGCGGGTGGGCAGTCTTGCAATTATCGGAACTGATGGGTCGGCAGCGGCATCCATCGCGTCGCACGCGCGCATGGGGGTGCGAACGATGTGGTCTAACCCGCCGGCGCACGGCGGCGCGATCGTCGCCACCATCCTTGGCGATGCAACCCTGCGTGCGCAGTGGGAGGGCGAGGTCAGCGCGATGCGCACACGCATTCAGGGAAGTCGCACGGCCTTTGCCGCTGCACTCACCGCCTCTGGCGCGGGCGACTTCTCGTATCTGCTCGACCACCGCGGCATGTTCTCGCTCCTTGGCCTCAGCGACGATCAGCTGAAGCGCCTCCGAGATGAGCATGCGGTCTACCTAGTCGCACGTGGCCGTATCAACATGGCCGGACTCTCCGCTGCAAAGATTCCTGTCGTGGCTAAGGCGGTCGCCAGCGTGCTCGCCTAACGCTTGCGATTAACCCTTCGAAGGCTGTACTGCTCGCCTAGACTCTCCCCATGACTATGTCTGTACCCCGCGACACACACCCCCTTACCCCGCGGCTCGTTGGGCGTGTCTGGGGCGGCGATCGGCTCCGGGCGCTCGCCCCGGATGCGGCGCCGAGCGGCCCAATCGGCGAAGCATGGTTTGGCGATGCCGACGAACAGGTCGGCGGCGTGCTGGTCAAGCTGCTTGATGTGCAAGACCGGCTCTCCGTACAGGTGCACCCTGATGACACTTTGGCAAAAACAATGCACGGCCCGAGTGCGATCGGTAAGCATGAGGCATGGGTAGTTCTCGAAGCTGTCCCCGGTGCTGAACTGTTGCTCGGAGGTGATCCTTCGGTTGCAATCGCCGACATCGCGAACGCGTTAGCAACTGGCACAGATGTGACGCCGCTTCTGGCGCGGCACGCCGCTCAGCGGGGCGACGTGTTTGATGTGCCCACCGGCTGCCTTCATGCGCTGATGCCAGGCCTCTTCATCTGGGAGGTGCAGCAGCGCTCCGACCGGACCTATCGTGTCGCCGATTGGGGACGCAACGATCCGTCACGACCACTCCATGCGAAGGAGGCGCTGCGCGCGACTGATGCCGGGCATCAGACGGCCCGCGCGACCTGCATTAATTGGGGCCAACCTGGCGAGCAGATCCTGATCACCGCACCACACTTCTCTGCCCGCGCCATCGTTGGTCCATGGACAGGGAGCATTACGGTAGGAGGACAAGGTGCCACCGCCACTGCGACTGGCCCAACAGTTGCGGGTGGATTGCGATTAGAGACGTTGGGCACCGCCCATCTCGCCCCGGGCCAGGTAGCCCTCGAGGTATCGAGCGGGGCAGCCCTCCTGATCGCCGAAGGGCGCTAGCCTAAAGATTCGGATTCCTTAACCTTCGCCAGCCTGAGCACGACAACACACGGGGCGCCCGATAAAAAAAGTTGCGCCCAGGCGCGGGCTCGTTCATGATTACCTTCCTCGACTGCATCGGACGCAGCCGCATCGTCACATCTGCTTCGGCAGGTGAGGCGTGATCATGTAGTCCGAAACAGAGGCGAGCCCGGCCGGAACGGTCGGGAATAGCAGATAGGAGGACCTCATGAAGGTCTTTAACAAGAAGGGGCTTAGCGCCCTCGCAGTAGTTGCGATTCTCGCAGCTGCATGCAGCGGCTCGTCAGCGAGCACTGCAGGAAAGACGTTGACGATCGGGATCAGCTTCCCGCTCAACGGCGCATCACTTGCTTCAGCGGGTCCTGCCCGTGACGGCGCGCTCCTTGCGATCAAGGAGGCCATGATTGATGGCTACACCCTTAAGGCGAAGGTCCTCGACCACGCCAAGGATGGCGCACACAACCCAGACCAGGCCGCTGCAGACATGCTGACCTTCGTTGGTCAGGAAGATGTCGTCGCCGTGGTTGGTCCATTCAACTCGGCTTCGGCCCGAGCCCAGATTCCAGTCTCGTCAGAGGCCGGACTTCTTCAGTGCTCGCCGTCGAACACGAACCCAACGCTCACCAAGGGCGCTGACGGCGAGGCCCTTCGTGGCGGCCGTCCAGTGAACTACGTGCGTGTTGCAACGACGGACGACCTTCAGGGTCCAGCCGTTGCCGTGTACGCCAAGGAGAACGGCGCCAAGAAGATCTACATCCTTGACTCCACCGATGCCTATGGCAAGGGTGTAGCGGATGCCTTCGAGACGCAGTTCAAGACCGATGGCGGCACCGTTGTTGGCCGACAGGGCCTCCCAACGGGCACGACCGACTTCTCCGCTGCCGCTACGGCCGCGAAGGCAGCCGGTGCTGACTCGATCTTCTACGGTGGTGTGACGTCAGACGGCGCCCCACTCTTCCGCAACGCGCTTGCCCAGGCGGGCCTTGGCGCACTGCCGTTCTACGGTGCCGACGGCATCTACGACGGCACGACCGAGGGTTCGTACATTGCGACCGCTGGTGCAAATGCTGAGAACAGCTATGCATCACAGGCTGCGATCGAGAACATTCCTGGTAAGGCCGACTTCAACGTGAAGTTCAAGGCTGAGTACGGTCATGACGCCGAGGGTTACTCCTTCGCCGGTTATGCCTGCGCACAGATCATCATCGAGGGAATCAAGGCTGCCGTCACCGGCGGCACTGTGACCCGCGAGACGGTTCGTGCAGCTGTTGCCGACAAGGGCACCGTCTTCGAGACGGTTCTCGGTTCGGTCAGCTTCGACGCCGTTGGCGACACGACCCAGCGCATCATCTCCCTGTACAAGGTTGATAGCGGCGCTTGGAAGTTCGTTAAGGAGATCAATTACGGGAACTAATCTGGCTGCGTAGGGGAACCTACGCGCCTGATTTAGGCACCGTGAGGGCCCCCATCACCCGCGAGGGTGGTGGGGGCTCTTCGTTATTACGGGGTATGGGGCTCCCCCTTGCCGAATCCCCTCTTGGGCGGCACTATCTACTGAACGAGTTCGCAACCCGCATGGGTTGCCAGCAGGGGGGGTACATGGCAACCGCCGGCGCGACGAGCAGCACTGCAGGGCGTCTCCTTGGCAACCTTCGCCTGCCATTTGGCATCTTCGCCTTCTTGGCGCTCGCACTCGGCGTATTGGGCATCGACCAGTTCGTCAACGCGCTCACGCTTGGTGCGATCTACGCCCTGGTCGCCCTCGGATACACCATGGTCTACGGCATCATCGAACTGATTAACTTCGCCCACGGCGACGTCTTCATGGTCGGCTCATTTATCGCCATGTTCATTAGTAGCAGCCTGCTCGGCAACGATGGGGGTATCACCAACGTCCCGCTGCTTGTTGTCAGTGTGCTGGTGCTCTTCGCACTCACCATTAGCATCATGGCTTTGATCGGGGCCTTGATTGAGCGCGTGGCCTACCGACCGCTTCGTCGAGCCCCAAAGCTCGCGCCACTGATCACGGCGATCGGTGTGAGCTTTATCTTGCAGAACATCATTCAGTTCCTCTTCGGCCCAACGATCGTGACCGTGCCGCAGCTCGTCCCCGTTGAGTGGGCCATTCAGATCGCTGGCGCGCGGGTCCCCCTGCTGAACCTCTTTGTGATTGCAACCTCAGTCACATTGATGATCGCCCTGCAGCTTTTCATCACCCGGACCCGAACTGGGCGTGCCATGCGTACGACCTCCATGGATCGTGATGCATCGTCACTCATGGGCGTCAACATCAATCGCACGATCATGATCACCTTCCTGATCGGCTCCGGACTTGCTGGTGCCGCCGGGGTGGTGCACGGCCTGTACTACGGCAACACCAACTACAGCCTGGGCTTCCAATCTGGCCTCAAGGCCTTCACCGCAGCCGTGCTTGGTGGCATTGGCAACACCGCGGGAGCGGCGCTTGGCGGCTTCCTCATCGCCTTCGTGGAGGTCGGCGCCTCGGCATTTGGTTACGGCCGCTGGGGCGGCGCTGTTGTCTTCTCGCTCCTCGTCATCTTCCTGGTCTTCCGACCAACGGGCCTGCTCGGCTCGCACACCGGTGATCGCGCATGAGCCGCATCGGTAACGCACTGAACACTCCGTTCGCTCCAGTACGGGCGTACTTTCGCCACCACCGCAGCTTCGGCATCTTTGTCGGCGTGGTGCTTCTGAGCATCGCGCTCCCACTGCTTACACGCGTCCCACCATTTGACGGCATTCAGTCCACGAACGCCTGGGTCAATGCCTTCACCACCGCCGCGATTTACGCGATGTTGGCGATGGGGCTCAATGTCGTGATCGGCTTCGCAGGGCTGCTCGACCTAGGCTATGCCGCCTTTTTCGCCCTTGGCGGCTACACCTACGCCTTCGTTGCCGCGCCATTCACTGGCGTCCACCTCCCGTTCTGGCCGATGCTGCTCGCCGGCGGTGTCGTCGGCGGAATCTTCGGTGTGCTACTTGGCGCTCCAACGCTGCGACTTCGTGGCGACTATCTTGCGATTGTGACCCTCGGCTTCGGAGAGATCGTACCGATCACCCTCATGAATGCCGACAAGTTCACCGACGGCGTGAATGGCATTGGCGGTATTGATAAGCCAAACATTCCGGGGATCTTGCAGTTCACTCTGACAAACCCGTGGCCAATGTACGGATTAGTGATAGGCCTCTTTACACTGATCATGGTCATGATCTTCCGATTGGAGGATTCCCGCCTTGGTCGAACGTGGGATGCGATTCGTGAAGATGAACTCGCCGCAGAGTCTTCTGGCGTGAACATCGTGATCGCGAAACTGCAGGCGTTCGCCGTCGGTGCTTCGATCGCCGGAATTGTCGGTGTGGTAAACGCCGCGAAGATCACCATCGTCACGCCCGACCAGTTCCGGTTCGCTGTCTCGATCAGTGTTCTCGCCGCTGTGGTCCTAGGTGGTATGGGGAACACCATCGGTGTTGCCACCGGTGCGTTCGTTATCTATCTCTTCCAAAGCATTCTGCTCAAGCAGCTGAATACGCTCGTTGAGAACTTCAATATCCCGATCCTCAACCAGATCGACTTCCTAGAGTTCCAGTACGTGCTCTACGGCATCGTGCTGGTGCTGATGATGCTCAAGCGGCCACAAGGGATCTTCCCGGCGCGTCGACGCATGCGCGAGTTTGCTCCACTGAAGATTGGGAAGCGAGGGGCCAAGTGAGCGCAGCGAAGGGTGGGCCAATGCTGAAGGCACGCGGCGTTACGCGAAAGTTCGGCGGTCTCGTCGCAGTGAACAACGTGGACTTTGAGATCCCGCGCGGCTCGATCAGCGCGATCATCGGACCAAACGGTGCTGGAAAGACCACCTTCTTTAACGTCATCGCTGGCATCTACGCCCCAACGTCGGGAACGATCGAGCTCGATGGAAAGCCGCTTATTTCGCCACCCACTGGTTCTGGGCGAGAGCCGATCCTCCTCATCCTGCCGACACTCCCGTTCATCGGACTGGCGGTCTACTTCCTGCTCGCCGTGGGGGGCGATACGGGCCTCGTCGAAGGTGTTGCCTCAGTAGCCGTTGCCCTGCTCGGCTTTGTCGGCGCGCTGCTCCTCAACATTATTCGCCCAGCCTGGTACAACCGCCTCATCAAGCGCATTGGCGTAACGCGACCTGCGCGACCGAACGACATGGTCGTAGCCGGCCTCGCGCGTACCTTCCAGAACATTCGCCTCTACAAGAGCCTGACGACGCTTGAGAACATCTTGATCGGCATGCACGTCCACATGCGCGGATCCTTCTTCGGCGCGCTCTTCAAGACGCGCCAGGTTCGCGAGGAGGAGGCGGCCGCTGAGCAGCGCGCCCGCGAACTTCTTGCCTTTGTTGATCTTGCTGGCATGGAGAACGAGTTGGCGAAGAACCTGCCGTACGGCAAGCAGCGCCTGCTTGAGATCGCCCGCGCAATCGCAAGCCGGCCAAAGTTGCTCTTGCTCGACGAGCCGGCGGCAGGCATGAATCCGAAAGAGACCGAAGAGATGACCGCACTCATCCGCCGCATTCGCGACGAGCTCGACATCACGGTCCTGCTGATCGAGCATGACATGCGCGTGGTGATGGGAATCTCGGATCACATCACGGTGCTCGACCACGGCGAGAAGATTGCCGAGGGCCTACCAAAAGAGATCCGCACCAACCCGAAGGTGATCGAGGCCTACCTCGGCCGTGGCGCCGCGGCGGGGCACTGAGAGGAGTACGGCGATGGCACCACTGCTTGAACTGAAAGATGTCCACACGTACTACGGTGCCGTGCACGCCCTCCGTGGCGTCTCGCTCACGGTTGAAGAGGGTGAGATCGTCACACTGATCGGCTCGAACGGTGCCGGCAAGACGACGACGCTTCGCACCATCTCTGGACTCGAGCGCGCCCGCTCAGGCAGCATCAAGCTCGCGGGGAAGTCGATTGAGGCGGCCGAGCCGCACGAGATCGTAAAACTCGGCGTTGGCCATAGCCCTGAGGGGCGTCGTGTCTTCGCCCGCATGTCGGTGCGCGAGAACTTGGAGATGGGTGCCTTCCTGCGCAAGTCTGGCCCCGACGTACAGAAGGACTTCCAGAAGGTCTTCGATCTCTTCCCGCGTTTGAAAGAGCGCGAGAGCCAGGCCGCCGGCACCATGTCGGGCGGCGAACAGCAGATGCTCGCTATTGGTCGCGCCCTCATGGCGCAACCAAAGATCCTTTTGCTTGACGAGCCATCGATGGGCCTGGCGCCGATCCTGGTGGAGCAGATCTTCGACATCATCACCGAGATCAACTCGCGCGGAACAGCGGTTCTGCTGGTGGAGCAGAACGCCATGATGGCGCTCGGCATCGCTAAGCGCGGCTACATTCTGCAGATCGGCGAGGTCACGCTCGAAGACAGCTGCGACAAGTTGGCGAAGAATCCGAAGGTGCGCGAGGCTTACCTCGGCGTCTAGCCGGCGATCTTGCGCAGCGCCCGAAAGAGGGCACGACCGTCACTCCGGTCAGCAATCTCTTTTGGCATTTTCCCGCTCGTTGCCCCGAGTAGTCGCTGGTGCGCGGCAATCGCCTGTGCCAACCCAGAGATGTGGCGAGCTGGCCTTGCGCCACGCTCCCACCAGAGCCCGTCAATCGTCATGCCACCGGTCTCCTTGATGCGGCGAAGCTGGATGCGTCCAACGATGGCGTCGCCCGCGTGGATGGGCATTACGTACGGCCCGTAGACGCGGCGCTTCTCGGGAGTGTAAATCTCCCAGCGGTAGTGGAAGTTGTAGAGCGTCTCGAGGCGCTTGCGGTCGTGGATGAGCGGATCGAGTGGCGAGAGGAGGGTGACGGCGTTCGGATCGGCGGCCACTGGGCGCGTGCCAGCTGTTGCGCGCATCGCCGCTTCGAGGGCGAAGCGTTCGCCGCCAGGAATTCGCCACGGCCCTGGAAGGCCGTCAATTTCGAGGTTCAGCAGGGCACCGCGTTCCGTTAGTCGGCGCACCAGCTCCTTGCGCTTGAGCGGCCAGTCGGTCTGCACCCAAACGCCGTTCGCAGAGGCGAGCCCAAGGTCACGATGTCGTGCCAAGAAGGTGTGTTCGATCTGCTCCTCTTCGCTGACGCGGCGCTCCAACACGTTGCGCGGAATCAGTCGTTCGGCAAGGTCGAACCAGCGGCGCGAACCGTCGCGGCGGGCGAGGTGCAGTAGCCCTGCGAGCTGCAGCATTTCGAGGGCGGCGCGATAGGCGGGAGTTTGCCCCCACGACCAGGCTACAGACTTTGAGGGGCCGAAGTCGGCGGCGCTGAGTGGCCCCTCGGCGGTAATGCGTGACATGATCGTGTCGGCCCACGGCTTGAGGCGCTTATACGTTCCATCGCGCCAGTAGCGTTCACGGCGCTTGTCGGCTGGTCGGCGGTAATAAGCAAGCTCACTCGTCGGCACGATCACGAGTACCCCGTTGTACTGCTCCACCAGGGCGCGGTGGGCGGGCACCTTGGCGTAGAGGAGCTCATCCACCCAGCGCGGTTCAAACCCGTCGATGCGGGCGTGGCAGACGATCTCGTGGCTGCGCCCGGCCAGATCAACCGGGTCGAACTGCAGCGAGCCGAGTCGCTCTACCAAGGCGAGCACCGAGCCGCGGCTTGCGGGGAGCTGACGCGGCGGGAGGAGCATGTGGCGCTCGGCGAGGAAGCGGCGGGCCGCCGCCCTCGAGACGCGCAGTGGCGCGTCGCCTGCGCTCATCTCAGTGTGACGCGCTCCCGCGTGCGGTGGCGCGATTGCGTGCGGTGACCATGATCGCAACGCCAACCACAACGACGGCGCCACCGGCAATCAGCTGTGCTGAGATCGGCTCGCTCAAGATGAAGCTCCCTGCAAGCACCGCGACGACCGGATTCACATAGGCGTACGTAGAGACGAGGCCGAATGGCGCAACGCGCAGGAGCCAGGTGTAGATGTTGTAGGCAATCAGGCTTCCCACCACGATCAAGTAGCCCAGGGCAAAGATCACATCGCTCCCCAAGGCACCGAACTGCACGCTGCCCCACTCGCCCAGAATCGTGGCGATCACGGCACCGCCAACGGAGCCAGCGAGCATTTGAATGGCCACGGCAACGCGCGAGTCGGCCGGCGTTGCTGCGCGACGCTGGCTCCAGATGGAACCGCCACCCCAGCTGAGTGGGCTAAAGAGGATGCAGGCGAGGCCGAGCGGATCGAGTCCCGCGTCACCGGCATCAGGAGAGATCAGAATGACCACACCAACGATGCCGACGGCGATGCCGAGAATGCTGAGCGGCGCGATCCGGTCCTTATAGATGACGCGACCGATGATGGCGACCCAGATCGGCAGGAGGGCGATGAGCAGGGCGGTAATGCCCGACGGGATCGTCTGCTCACCGAACGAGGTGACGCCGAGGCCGCCGACGTTGAGGGCGAGGCCAACGATCGCCTGATCACGAATCTGTGCGCGGGTCAGTGAGCGCAGCGCATCACGGGCAAAGATCGCAACAAGCGCCAGCATCGCGAGGCCCGCAAAGGCGAATCGAATCGCCACCATGGCAAACGGTGGGATCGCCACTCCCTCGGCAGGGTCAACAACCACTCGAATGGCGAGATAGGTGGTGCCCCAAATGATGTAGATCGCAAGCATGGCGAGGGCGATTGCAATCGGAGCGGCGGCGGTGAGACGAGGAGCCGACTTCGAGGTTGTTTTTGCCATAGCGCTGATGCTAGCCGAGAGCGATCAGAACCGCGCCCGCCACGATCGCGACTGCACCCGAGGCGCGCAGTGCGATCTGTGCTGCGCTGCTCGCCTCGCGCGCGCGAAGCAGCCCCCACCCCGAAACGAGCAAGATGGCGGATTCACGCAGCGGCACTACCACCGAGAGCGGTGCAACGGCGAAGGCGGCCATCACCAAGAGGTGTCCGCCAATAATGAGGGAGCCGGTCAGCGCCAGATTGGGCGTCGTCTTCCAGACGAGGCCCTTTCGTTGCGCCACGATGAGATACAGCAACCCCGTGACGCCCCAGGTGATGCCGAGGAAGGGGAGCGGCCCAGCCTCCAGCACACCGAGGCGCTCAATCGCCGATCCACCCGCGGACAAGATGCCAGCCGCAATTGCAAAGAGGAGCGCGATTCCAGAGATCCCCTCGAGGAGGCCCTGCCACGGCGGGCGAAGCGCGACGAGCCCAGCAATGATGAGGGCGACGCCCCACGGCTGTGATCCGATGAGTCGCTCACCGAGGAGGAGTGTGCCGATTGCGACCGCGACCAGCGGATTAATGCCGCGAACGATCGGGTAGACCACCGAGATAGGCGCACCTGCGTAGGCTCGAGCGAGCGCCATGAAGTAGGCGAGTTCGGCAACACCAGCGGCGAGGCCGAGTGCGCCGGCAGCGGGGGTGATCTGCACGAGGCCGGTGCCCCATGCACCGAGCACCAGTGCGCCAGCGATCAAGCCCGGCGTAATGACGGCAAGGTTCGCCGCCGTCTCTGGGTCGCCCGTTCCCTTGAGTCGGATGTTCCAGGCCGCATGTGCGGCGGCGGAGCCAGCAATAAAGAAGAGCGCAGCAATTGGCATCAGCTGATCGTAGATCCTCAGCGCTCACGTATCCTTCCACGATGCGCTCGAGTCGTCTCCCCTGGATTCTCGCCGTCGGCATTTCGGCGATCGGCTATGGGTCGGGCTCACTTTTTGCGAAGACGATCTACCCGTTGGGATTTGACTGGCTTGATCTGCTGGTGTGGCGCCACCTTCTTGCGGCAATCATTCTCGGCGCCATCGTGCTCGCCCTTCCTGCGGGACGTGCAGCGCTTAGCGGGCTCTCCCGAGGTCGAGTCCTGCGCGCCTTCGCCGTCGGCCTGCTCTTTACCGCCAACGCCGCCACCTACTTTGGGAGCCTCACCTGGATCGACGCTTCGCTCTCCGGTCTGATGACCTACGCCTACCCGGCGATCGTTGCCGTGCTTTCCATCTTCTTCGCCCATGCACCTGCTGGCCCGCGACCGTGGATTGCCCTCGCGATCGCCACAACAGGCGTGGTCCTCGGCATCGGCGGCATTCCCAACACCAAGGAGCCGGCGCTGATCGGCCTGGTGCTCGCCGTCGCCTCACCAATCATCTACAGCGGCTACATCATCCTCGCCGCTCGCATGGCGGGTGAGACGAAGAGCGGCACCGGCGCGTCGGGTGGCGGCGGTACGCCACCACTTGCCGCCATCCCACTCAGCCTCCTCGGCACCGCAGTCGGCATGTTCCTGCTGCGCGCCGCGATGGGCCGCACCCTGCTGCCAACGCCGATCCCTGAAGGCGCCCTCCTGCCGATCATCGGCGTCGCCACCATCGCAGGGATTATTCCGATCGGCGCCTTCTACATTGGTGCCCAGCGCCTCGGTGCCGCCCGCGCCGCGCTCATTAGCACCGTCGAGCCGATCTTCACGATCGTAGCGGCGGGCTACCTCTTCAAGGAGAGCCTCACTGCAATTCAGCTGGTGGGCGGCGCCTTGATCCTTGGCGCTGTTGTGGTTGCCGAGTGGGGGGCAATTCGATCGGTGGGGCCGAAGCGAAGCCCGGCGCGAAAGCGAACGAACTAGGCAATCACCTCGTGGCAGGCGCGGCAGCGCGCCTCGTATGTGTCATCACCGGCCATTCCGCCGATCACGATGAGCTCGTCGTTCGCGCCGGCAGGTTTTCCGCCTCGCAGTCGCTGGGAGCGAGTCGCTTCGTTTCCACACACAACGCAGATCGCCGTTAACTTCGTCACCTCGTCGGCGCGCGCCAGCAGCTCTGGAATGGTGGCAAATGGGCGACCGGCGAAGTCCTGATCAAGTCCACTGACGATCACCGTTCGCGGTGCCGCAACGATCTCTTCAATGATGGCGGGCAGCTCTGGCCCAAAGAACTGGGCCTCCTCGATGGCCACCGCATCGGGGTTCAGGCGGGCCACCTCGTTGCGGATTGCCGCAGCATCTGGCGCCACCACGCTCGGGAAACGGGTTCCAGTGCGACTGACGACCTCCCCCGGGGCCAGGCGGGTATCCCGGGCGGGGGTGATCAGGAGCACGCTCTGGCCCGCAATTTGGCGCCGGGTAAGGAGGCGGACGACCTCAGCCGTCTTACCGCTGCTCATGCAGCCAGCAATCACGTGAAGCCAGGGGCGACGAACAATAACCATGGCCAGGATAGTACCCGAACTTGCAACAAAGATTTTACCTAACGTTAACAATCCATGAACATTTTGCTAACCGAAGGCACTCATTGTGAGGGTGCGCGAATCTTTGACGACTGCGCATCGTCATGAGGCATTCAGGAGGAAACATGAAGACGGCACTACGAATGGCGGTAGGTGCACTCGCACTTGCTGTCCTGTCGACGGGGATGGCAAGCGTCAGCGACGCGTCGTCTACCACCCCAACCATTACGGCGAGCTCCGCCGGCAACATTGGTGGCGGCGGCGCGTCGTTCCCATATGACCAGTACAAAAAGTGGATTGACGACATCACAGCCCTAAGCCCAAGTGTTGGGTTCGGTTCAGATTCTGGATCGAAACTGGTTCTCAGCTACACAAAGTCTTCATCGGGAACGGGCAAGAGTAACTTCTATGGTTCGAGCGCCCGCAAGGCATCGCAAATGTTCTCAGGAACCGATTCGCTCGTGTCAGAATCAGATAAGGCCACCATCAACACCAACATTGGTGGAAACTCTATTACCGGACGCGACAGCTGGACCCAGATCCCGATGACGGCTGGTCCAATCGCAGTCATCACGAATCTTCCAGGCGTTACCGCCAACATTAAGCTTGACGGCCCGACGATCTGCAAGATTTACACGGGTCAGATCAAGGTTTGGAATGACGCTGCCATCCAGGCGCTTAACCCAACGATCAAGGCGCTCAAGACGATGACCCAGACGATCGTTCCAGTGGCGCGCGACAACACCTCAGGAACGACGTTCATCTTCGTCTCCTTCTTGGCTACGGCCCCAAATGTTGTGAACAAGTGTGGCTATACCTCAGACTGGACAAACTCCGTCACTGATCTGACCACGCTGTCAGGAACGGTTTCTCCAGCAGACGCAATCATGTCGACGCGCTTCGCTGCAATGCGCGCGGCAAACTCTGCAGGCAGTATTCAGGGGAAGACCGGCAACGACGGCGTTCGAAACTATGTGAGCGCAACGGCTTACTCGATCGGCTATGTAGAGATGGCATACTCGTACGCAGACAATGTGCGACAGGCAGCGATCAAGAACAATGCGACTCCTGCTGCATACCTGCTGCCATCGGCGTCGGGTGCCAATGCTGCGATTGCTGTGCAGAATGCCGTGGCTATCAACCCGGCCTCCAGCGCGGCTCAGGTTGCCGCTTCGAATCCAGTAAACCCAGCCAGCACGTATCTTCAGCCTGTGAACCAGCCTGGGGCAACGTCGTATCCAATCGTTGGATACTCGTGGGTGCTGCTCTATAAGCAGTTTGCATCAAGCGTTGCGCAGGCTCCTACCAAGGGGCAAGTCGAAGGCTTGATCTACTTCTTGAACTGGAGTCTCACAAAGGGCGGTGTTTACACCTCGGGGACCACGAAGTGCTACTCGCCTCTGCCAGCTTCTGTGAAGACGCTTGTCATCGCAGAGCTCAAGAAAGTGAAGTACGACAACGGCACAACCAACGTGACTGTCTGGCGCTAAGCGCACGGATATAGCGAAGAGCAACAACTTTGGGTGGCTCGGGAAACTGAGCCACCCAAAGTTACGTGCTGAACAGGGAGAGGACTAGAATTGTGTTGGAAGTTCCAACGTACCGGCGTTCACGACTGAGTGGTGAGCTTCCATTTAGAATTCTGACCCTTGGCAGCGTGCTTTTCTCCGCAAGCGTCGTTGTTGCTCTCGTCCTCGTTATCATGCAAAAATCGCAAATTCTCTGGCCAGTCGAGGCACCGCTTACATTCCTCACATCGAGCGGATGGTTTGGTGCTACGGATCCATCGGGAGTAATTACCGCAGCTTTTGGCGCATGGCCCATGATTTGGGGAACACTTGTCACCTCACTGATTGGCATCGCTGTCGCAGCGCCGATCGGTATTTTCGCTGCAATCTATCTCGTCGAGCTGGCGCCGAAGAGAATTGCGGCCCTTTTGACGTTCCTAGTTGAAATTGTTGCCGCAATCCCATCTGTTGTTGTTGGACTTTGGGCCTTGGGCGAACTCTCGCCGCGCCTTCGAGACTCAATTGAGTGGTGGATCGCGAGTAGCTTGGGTCAGTTTATTCCGTGGCTCTCTGAAGATCCTCAACAGCCGTCCGACACCAGCGTATTTCGCGCTGGAATCGTGCTTGCGATCATGATTACCCCTATGGTCGCCGCGGTCAGCCGTGAAGTGATTCGCTCGGTACCCCAGTCGCTACGTG
>JBAXWE010000079.1:0-1859 GCA_037128565.1 bacterium | reverse complement strand
GCGTGCCCGCCGCCGTGCGCTCCCGCTTTCGGCTTACTCATGCTGCTGGCACCGTGATCATCAACACGTCCACATCTGTCGCACCAACCTCGTACTTGTAGCTCTCGTTGCCGCGCAAGAAGTCAAAGGTTTGTTTTCGCTCGGTGATTGCCATCTGCAGCCCGTGCGCAAAGAGCAGGATCCCTGGCGAGAGTGAACGTGCGGCAAGCTCGCCGCCAGCATTCCAATAGCGCAGTCCTGTTGCGTCGCGCAAAAAGAGCCCGGCAGCAAACGCACCAAATTCAAGATTGCGCGCAACGATGATCGTGATCAACTCTTCTGGCGCGCGCAAAAAAAGTTCGCGCATGAACGTCTCATCACGCACACCCTTCTCATCATCGGTGAAGAGTCCGTGATGTCCCCAGCGTGCGCGGTGCAGCTTGATGAATTCCGCAAGATCGTCAACAGCGTGTGCCTTCGCGCTGATCGTTACGCCGGCACCTTCGCCACGTCGCACCTTGCGGCGAATCTCGTGGCGGTCTTTCTTATCAATACGCTCAAGATGTTCATCAAAGGTGGTGATATTCGTAAGGTCAATTGCAGGTGCAGGATCTTCAATCGTGGCTGTTGTGGTTCGTGTGGTGTTCGTCGCGAGTGCACTCATGAGCAACTCATGGGCGCGATCGGCACGACGCAAGCGTCGAAGGTCAAGTGCGGCTGCATCGGTAAAGAGATGTGTGACGAGAGCGTCTGTTGCGGTGGTCGCGCTCTCTGTGTTGGTGAGGTCAATCAGCACCGTGGCGTAATCGATGTGATATGTCGCGCCGAGGTAGCGCACGCCATCAGGCCGAAGCATTAGTGGGAGATAGGCGTAGAGCGCACCGCTGGCGTCGTAGACCGCCAGTGAGATGTCGGTGGTCTCAGCGCCGTAGCCGATCCACCACGCCTCGTGAACGGCGCGGTTACTAAAGGCGCTCGCTGATGGGTTAGTTGCCAAGAGCCGCTCCCACTCGCTTGCCGGCAGTTCGGCGAGCGGCAGGGTTCGTACGGTCCAGGCGGTGGTGGAGGTCATGCGCCTATCGTACCGCCCGATACGCAGGGGGTACGTGTGACGCACGATCCTGCGGGGATGCAGATCACCGAGCGTGCCCGCGATGCACTCGCCGAGTTGCAACGCGCCACCGCACCCGTGTTAGCGCTCCTTGCCCCGCAACGTTGCGGGGCCTGTGGTGTGGAGGGGGCGCTCCTCTGCTTCGAGTGTTGCAGCGAGCTTGGTCTCACTGGTGCTGGCCGCGTTGAACAGGGCGCCGCACCATCGGGCTGCGTTGCTGGTGCATGGATTGGTTCGTACGAAGGCGGACTCGGCGAGATGGTGCGCACGCTGAAGTTCCACGGTGTGCCAGCGCTGGCTGAACCACTTGGGGTCGGGCTGCGCTCTGCCATTCGTGCGGTGCAGCACGAGCTCGGCGGCGATGCTGCGCTGGTGCCGATCCCGACTGACCCGGCACGCCTTCGTGATCGGGGCTTCGATCATGCCGCGTTGATTGCGGCTGCCGCTGCACGTGCACTGCCGTGTACGATCGCGCCACTTCTTGAGCGCACCAGGGCGGTGCCGGCGCTCCACACGCTCGGCCGGGTTGAGCGGCGGCGGGTGATGGATCGCGTCTTCGCGCCGCGTGCTGGCGCTGTGCTGCCGCAGCGCGTGATTCTGGTTGACGACATTTGGACGAGTGGGGCCACCTTCGAGGCGGCGGCGGGAACGTTGCGCGCCGCCGGGTGCACGACGATCGGTGTGGTCGCCGTGGCACGAGAGGCGCTGGTGAACGGTGCGTAAGGTGGCGTGCGATGTGTGGCGCGGCGTGGCACTCTCTCCCTATGGC
>JBAXWE010000078.1:0-2129 GCA_037128565.1 bacterium | reverse complement strand
CCATGAACACGATCTGGTGGGTTCGACGCGACATGCGCCTGCACGACAACGCCGCGCTACATGCAGCAAGTAGGGCAGGCGCGCCGGTTCCCGTGTTCGTACTGGACGAGCAGGTGCTGCGGTCCCGCTACCACCGGAACGCGAAGCGGCGGATCGAGTTCATGACCGACGGGCTGGGTGCCCTGGACGCCGAACTTCGCGCTCTCGGCAGCCGCCTCATCATCCGCGAAGGCCGGGCCGACGACGTGCTGAGCGCGGTCGCCGCGGAAGTCCAGGCGGTGGAGGTCTTCGCAGCAGGTGACGCCACGCCGTTCGGCCGTCTGCAGGAAGCGCGGGTTCGGCGCCGAGTCGCGCTCAGTCTAGTGACCGGCATCGGCATTCGTCCGAGCGGCGCGGTCTCTAAGCCGGACGGATCCGGCTACTCCGTGTTCGGTGCATTCCGTCGCGCCTGGCTCTCGACCCCTCTTCCAGACCCGATTGCGCCGCCGACTCAGCTACCCGCGGTTCCCGACGGCATCCTCGGTATCGACGTTGTGGCCGCACCTGTGCGTGGGTTCCCCGCGGGGGAGACCGAGGCGCTGCGGCGCCTCGATGAGTTCACCATAGAACGGATTGACGGGTATCCCGAGGAGCGTGACCGCCCTGATCTCGACTCCACCGCTGCACTGTCGCCGTATCTCAAGTTCGGCATGCTCTCGTCGCGGCTGGCGGCTAAGCGAGCCGTGGAACGCGGTTCCGAGGGCGAACGAGGCGGCGCGAGCCGGTGGCTTGATGAGCTGCTCTGGCGAGAGTTCTACATGGACGTTGTATATCGCCGACCGGAGGTGCTGCGCGAGGAGTTCAACCCGCGCCTCAGGGGCATCCCCTGGATCGATGCGATTGACGATATCGAGGCGTGGAAGGCAGGCCGCTCCGGCTACCCCTTCGTGGACGCAGGGATGCGGCAGCTCCTGCACACGGGCTGGATGCACAATCGCGCCCGGATGGTGACCGCGTCATTCCTGATTAAGAACCTCCTGTGCGACTGGAGGATCGGCGAGCAGTGGTTCATGGATCAGCTTCTGGACGGGGATCCTGCATCAAACAACGGTGGATGGCAGTGGGTCGCCGGCACCGGTACCGATGCGGCCCCCTACTTCCGAATCTTCAACCCGGTGGTGCAGGGACGGCGGTTTGACCCCACAGGCGAATATGTCCGCCGCTGGGTGCCTGAGCTGGGGGCAGTCTCCGGCAGGGATATCCATGAGCCGTGGAAGCTAAGCGCCAAGTCGAGGGCGGGCTATCCACCGCCGATCGTTGACATCGCCGAAAGCCGGCGAAGAATGATGGCAGCCTACGCCGAAGCCCGGAGTCGAAATGCCACCATACAACGCGCCTCTGCCCCCTGACGCCTGCAACGGCGCACACGACCGGCTAGGTAGCGGACGGCCCTATCACGCGCAACTTCTCTGCCCGGCGTCCACCCTCCCAGACCGCGAAAGCACGACGGAAACGGAATCCGCCATCCTGCAGTCCGTTTGTGAGCGTTGAACGGACATACCGATGTTCGTGCAGTGGTGAGAAAAATCCTCATCTAAACTGTGCGGGATCACGCCCTCAAGCACGCCTGAGATTCCCTCAGCGGTGTGCTGCACCCGAGCCGACAACTGGAGTGCACTGGCGATCCGGTCGAGGTGACCCTCCTCGACATCCGCGAGCACCCGACTCCGCACGACCGCGCAGGTGGCAGCGAACGCCTTCGGGCTCTCCGGAAGCCTGATCGGTTGGCCTCCGCTCAATCGTTCAATCGCCGCTTCGGACGATGCGCGTTGAGCCCGGATCGTGGCCGTCTCCCGCTGGAGATATGCATCGTCGATCTCTTCCAGCTGATAGAGCCGCACAAGCCGTTGGCGTTGCCGTTCAAGTGACGCGAGGTGGGTGCGCGCTGTTGTGAGCTCACGTGTCGTCGCCTCAGAAGACGAGGCGAGCTCCAGCTCTGCCAGCACCACCGAAGGCGACGAGAGGACCGCCACGACCTCACGCACGACGGCTTCCTCGAGCTGGGCGGCGCGCATGTACCGCGTCGGACAACGGTCGTGTCGGGGTCCGGCGTAAGCGCGCCGGCACCGGTAGTAGCGGTAGGTCTGGAG
>JBAXWE010000077.1:0-2370 GCA_037128565.1 bacterium | reverse complement strand
GCAACCGTCATGATCCTTGGCGACACGTGCACCCGCGCCTGCGGCTTCTGCGCCGTAAAGACCGGCCGCCCAGACGGCCTCGACCTTGATGAGCCCCGACGCGTGGCGGAAGCACTCGCCTCGCTGAACCTTGACCACGTGGTGGTAACGAGCGTGGCACGTGACGATCTTGCCGACGGTGGCGCCGCGATCTTCGCCGCCACCATTCGTGAGCTTCGCGCACTTGCCCCCGACACGGGCGTCGAGGTGCTGATCCCCGACTTCGACGGCCGCGAGGAGCCACTGCGTGCGGTGATGGAGGCGGCCCCCGACATCGTCGACCACAACCTCGAAACCGTTCAGCGCCTGCAGAAGCCGGTGCGCAAGCGCGCTCGCTGGGAGCGCTCGCTTGAGGTAATTCGCCGCGCCAAGGAGATGGCGGCGGAGCTCGGCAACCCGGTGCACACCAAGAGCTCGCTGATGGTCGGCCTTGGTGAGGAGCGCGCCGAACTGACCGAAGCCTTCAAGGCGCTACGAGCCGTTGATTGCGACGTGCTGACCATTGGCCAATACCTGCGCCCAACCACCGAGCACCTGCCGCTGGTGCGCTACTACACGCCTGCCGAGTTCGACGAGATGCGTGATGAGGCGTTGGCGCTCGGCTTCAAGCATGTGGAGTCGGGTCCACTGGTGCGTAGTTCGTATCACGCCCGTGACCAGGTGCCGGCCGGCTCGCCAGCGCTGCGCGGTCGCCGCGCCGAGCGAGCCAGCGCATGAGCCGCATCACCACGCTCAGCCCGCGCATTCCGCTCGCCGAACTGCACTGCCACCTGGGCGGCTCCGTGACGCCAGCAATCATGTGGGGGATCGCACACTCGCAGGGGATTCGCCTCCCATCCAAGGACTACTGGGCCTTCCGCAAGATGATCACCGCAGGGGCCAAGCGCACCCGCAGCTTTAACGGCTACCTGGACCTCTTCCACTGGACCGAGTTGATTCAGTCATCGCCAATTGCCGTCGAGCGCTCGGTGTACGAGGTGGTGGCTGGTGCGTATCGCAAGAACCACATCACCACCATGGAGTTGCGCTTCAATCCGATGAAGCGCAATCGCAACGGCGAGCAGGACCTTGATCACATCATTGCTGCGGCCATTCGCGGCGCCGATCGCGCCGCTCTGGAGTATCCGGTGATGCCAGGCCTGATCCTCTGCCTCGACCGTGGCTTCACCTACGCGCAGAACGAGATCATCGTAGAGAAGGCGATCGCCTGGAAGAGCCGCGGCATCGTTGGCATCGACGTTGCAGGCCCCGAGTCGGGCAACTTCAAGGTTGCCGAATACAAGAAGCTCTTCCGTCGCGCTAGGCTCGCGGGTCTCGGCATCACCGTGCACACCGGCGAGTCTGGCCCTGTGAGCGAGGTGCTCGACGTGATCAAGAACCTCGAGCCCGACCGCATCGGCCACGGCGTAAAGTCGGCGCAGGATCCGAAGACGTTGAAGGCCCTCGCCGAGCGGAAGATCGTTCTCGAGATTTGCCCAACCTCCAACCTGATGACGCAGGTGGTGAAGGATTGGGAGGAGTTCCGCCAGATCTTCGACGCGCTACGTAAGAACAAGGTGCGCTATGTGATCGGCACCGACGGCCCCGAGATGCTGCAGACCTACATTCGCGACGAGCTTGCCGCCCTCGGTCGACACGGCATCCTTTCAGTAGAGGAGCAGGAGATCGCCGCGGCCACCTCAATCAAAGCGAGCTTCGTGAAGGGTGCGATCAAGGCGGCCGTTCCGCGCAGCGCTGGCACGTCGCCGCGCACGCAGAAGGAAGAGGTTTAGTCTCCCGCCGCCTCGTGGAGCGAGGTGCGCAGCGCATCGATAAAGGACTGATCCGTCGCCCCCTGCATGACCAGCACGTACGGTGACGCGTCAATCATCAATAACGTCGCCGGATCGGTGACCCACTCAGCAGCGCAGGCATCAACCGACGCGCGCAACTTCATGTACGACGCATCGTTGCGAAAGGTGTAGAGGCGCGCCGGGAGTGGCGCGCTCTCGCCGAGGCCAGCGATGGTGAAAGAGATCGCCATGGCGGTCAGGCCCTGGTCGGCACACCCCGCATCACCGCTTACGACGGTGTCGACGGTGAGGTTGTGGTTGGCCAGCTTCTGCGTCAGCCCGGCAAAGTCGGTGGGAGTGGGGCTTGGCGAGCCGTGGATCACCTCGAGGCTCGACCCGCAGCCAGCCAGCGCCAGGGCCAAGGAGGCGAGGAGGGCAACCAAGGTGATTCGGCTCTTCATGTCCTAACCCTACACGCAGGGCGCCAAGGGCAATCCCACCTGCCAGTTGGACGCATCACGCTCCGATCGGTATCATCTCCATCCGGGCACGGCCCGCG
>JBAXWE010000076.1:0-2472 GCA_037128565.1 bacterium | reverse complement strand
GAGCACGTGGCCGACGGTGTCGGTGTCTTGCGGGAATGCGCCCGTGAGCTGATAGGCGATGAGGTTGCCGTTCGCGTCAGCGATCACCTCGCCGAGCCCCGGGCGCGCCGATTCCGCAGCAAGGTACTCCTGCCATTCAATAGGCGTTATCGACGAGGTTCCCCAGTGATCGGCGAAGCAGTGGTTCTTCAGCACGCGCAGCGCTTCAAGGTCGACGTCGGCAATCGCCAACGACTGGTAGCCAGCAGGAATCGGCGCATCGCTCAGCTTGCTGCTGGTTGGGCGGTCTGCGAAGCGCAGCAGCATCTCTGAGTAGTAGCGGATCGTGCGCATGCCGGCGGCCACATAGAGTCGCTGCGCACGCTCATCGGGCTCAACACACTGCGCCTGAAGCGTTGCTCCCGGAAACGGCGTGAGGAGCTCCTCGGCGCGATCCCTTGACCACGCAAGTAGGTGGCGGCCCAATCCGATGCCCTGAAAGAGCGGGTGGACGCCGCCAAAGAGATAGGCGCGCGGCTTCTCGGAGTCAGTTGCGCCGACTGCCCAGGCGTACCCAGCGATCGCTCCCGTTGGCGCCCGAACAACGATGGCGTTGTCGTGGGCATCGATGCCAGAGGCGGTGAGGTCTTCGCGCATGTCGCCCTCGCTGTACAGCAGCGGGTACCCAACCGCGTGGTAATTCTCGTTGGTGAGGGTGGTGAGCTCCGCAACATCACGCTCAACGTCGCAAGGGTGCGCCGTAAATCCCGCAGGGAGGGCGTTGGAGAGGCGGATCAGTCGTTCAAGGCTTCGGCTCATGGGGATAGGGTAATCTGAACTCCGACAAAACCTGTCAGAAATCCCCCCTCAGGAGGCGCCTTGACCGATCACCAGGAGCTCAGCACTCGCGGCCTGCACGGCAGCGGCGCCGTCGCGTTCAGCACGCGCGGTGAGTACGGGGTGCGCTTCATGGTGGCTCTTGCCCGCATGGATCACGGCGAGCCCGTTTCACTGACCGACATCGCTGAGCAGGAAGACCTGCCACGCGCCTACCTGGAGCAGATCATTGGCGGCCTGCGCGACGCGGGCATCATCGACAGCCAACGCGGCGCGCACGGCGGCTACCGCCTCGCCCGACCGGCGAACGAGGTCCGCATGGGCGCGGTCCTGAAGGCGCTCGAAGGCCCCATCGTGCCGATGGCCTGCCTCGCCGAAGAGGGGAGCCCCTGCAATCGCGCCGGCAACTGCACCGTGACCCAACTCTGGAGCCGCGTGCGCGACTCGGTCAACGAGGCGCTCGACTCCTTCACCCTCGCCGATCTTGCAAAACCAGGTTCGCCGATCACCCTAAGCAGTCCAACCAAACACTGAGAGAGGAGACACACATGAGTGAGAACGCCTATCTAGTCATTAAGGACCTCGTCGTCGCACCGTCGAGCGACCCAAGCAAGCACATCCTTCAGGGGATCTCACTCACGGTGAAGCCGGGCGAAGTGCACGCAATCATGGGGCCGAACGGCTCTGGCAAGACGACCCTCAGCTACGCGCTAATGGGACACCCGAGCTACCAGATCGTTTCCGGCAGCGTGCTCTGGAAGGGCGAAGATCTTCTTGAGTACAGCGCCGACCAGCGCGCGCGGCTCGGCCTCTTCCTCGCCTTCCAGTATCCAACGTCGATTCCTGGTCTCTCCGTTGCGAGCTTCTTGCGCACCGCAATGAATGCGCGTCGCTCCGGCTTGGTGCGCGATCCTGAGTTTGATCCGTCAGACCCAGTGAAGGGCGGCATGACGATGGGCGAGTTCCGCAAGCTCGTCAAGGAGAAGCTCACGCAGCTCAAGATGGATGAGGCGTTCATGACGCGATACGTGAATGATGGATTCTCGGGCGGCGAGAAGAAGCGCCTCGAGATGCTGCAGATGGCGTTGCTGAAGCCAGAGATGGCGATTCTCGACGAGACTGACTCCGGCCTCGACATCGATGCGTTGCGCATCGTTGCCGAAGGTGTGAACACGATGCTCTCGCCAGAGCTCGGTGTGTTGGTGATCACGCACTATCAGCGACTGCTTGATTACTTGAAGCCACAGTTTGTGCACGTGCTCGCGCGCGGCCGCATCGTGGCATCGGGTGGCCCAGATCTTGCGCACCGCTTGGAGCGCGAAGGGTATGCACCAATTCTTGCCGAGAATGGCATCAACCCAACGGCAGATGAGGCGGCAACGCCGACTGCCGCACCAGCGCCGTCGGCGTAGCGCGGCGGGTGTAGGCTCGCGACATGGGCGCATGGCACAACTCTGACGGAACGCTTGATCCCGTAAAGGTTCGCGCCGCCTATCCGATCCTTTCGACCACGCCTGGTGGCCGACCGCTGCACTACCTTGATAGTGCGGCAACGGCGCAGCGTCCGCAGCGCGTTGTTGATGCGGTGAGCAACTACCTGTTGACGGCGAATGCCAATCCGCATCGCGGCTCGTATACGCTCGGCCAAATGGCAAC
>JBAXWE010000075.1:0-2521 GCA_037128565.1 bacterium | reverse complement strand
GCTTGGCTGGGGCCTTCTTCGCAACGGCCTTCTTCGCCGTCTTGCGCTTGGCCTTTCGCTTGGCTGGAGCCTTCTTGGCTACGGCCTTCTTTGCTGCCTTGCGCTTCTTGCGCTTGGCTGGGGCCTTCTTCGCAACGGCCTTCTTCGCCGTCTTGCGCTTGGCCTTCTTCTTAGCAGGGGCCTTCTTCGCAACGGCCTTCTTCACCGTCTTGCGCTTGGCCTTCTTCTTGGCTGGAGCCTTCTTGGCTACGGCCTTCTTCGCTACTCGCTTCTTAGCGACCTTCTTGGCAGCAGGCTTTCGCTTCGCAGCGGCCTTTCGCTTCTTTACAGCCATGTGATTACCTCCACTCTGACCAGTCCGTACTTCGGACGGTCATAACTCCGCCCCATTGTTGGGGCTTGTGGAAAACTAAAACACAATGTGGATAAAGGCAAGCGTGAATTTTCGATTTCGTGCGTACAGCGACCGCTGACCCCGCTGGTTGTGAGCTCCCGATACCCGGGCGCGGGGTCTGCTGATGCCTAGCGAGGGGCAAATCCCCTTTTGGTAGGGGGTAATTCGTGCGGAATCAGTACTCTGGTCCGCTCAGATGCACGCAGAGGCCCCCTCCGCCGCTGCCGCACGCTATCCGCGTGCGTATGGTGTGAATTCGTGCGTGTTTTTTCGCTATCGCCCCGCTTCGTGGCGCATTTCCCGCTCTCCGACGATGTACGGGGTGCCAAACTTTTGCGACAAATCCCGCTTTCTTGACCCGCGGCGCGCGCCGCCGTAGAGTTTGGGCATGGCGAACCGCTTCTACTTTCGATACCCGGCATGACCAGCCCAGGCGCGTAAGCGTCTGACCGGCGGTCCTGCCGGGATGTGAGCAGAGGGAGACCTCTGCTCTTTTCTTTTCCCCCAGAAGCGGCGCCAGGGAGTCCGCCGAGAGAGTGGAGTAACCAATGTTTGTACGAATCAACCAGTCGGCAACCAGCGAACAGATCGCGGCGATCCGTAGCCGCGCAACCGAGGCCGGTCTCGCGGTGTACGACGAGGCCTCAGCGCGCGGGTTGACCCTCGCCCTCCTTGGCCCGAAGGGCTTCGACGAGAAGTTGAGCAACGAGTTCGTGTCAATGCCCGGTGTTGCCTCTGTGGCGCGCCCATCCCGCGCCTATCGCTTGAGCTCACAGGAGTTCCGCGAGGAGCCAACCGTGGTGAAAGTGCGCGACGCGGTCATTGGTGGCGGCTCGCTAACGCTGATGGCGGGCCCATGCTCGATCGAATCACGCGAACAGCTCTTTGAAGTGGCGTCGGGCGTCGCCGCTGCGGGGGCAACACTGCTACGCGGTGGTGCCTTCAAGCCACGCACCTCGCCGTATGCCTTCCAGGGGCTTGGCCTCGAGGGGTTGCGCCTTCTTGCCGAGGCGCGCGAGCGCACGGGACTCCCGATCATCACCGAAGTGATGGAGCCGGCGCAGGTCGACATGGTCGCCGAGTTCGCCGACGTGCTGCAGATCGGCACGCGCAACATGCAGAACTTCTCGCTGCTCAACGCGGTGGGGCGAACCCGCATGCCGGTGATGCTGAAGCGTGGCCTCTCGGGCACGATCGAAGAGTGGCTGCTCGCCGCGGAGTACATCCTGGCCGCAGGGAACCGCCAGGTGATCCTCTGCGAGCGCGGCATTCGCACCTTCGAGACCGCCGCACGCAACACACTCGACCTGAACGCCGTACCAATCTTGCGCCGACTCACGCATTTGCCCGTGATCGTTGATCCGAGCCACGCCACCGGGAAGCGTTGGATGGTTGCGCCAATGTCGTACGCCGGCGTGGCCGCTGGTGCCGACGGGATCATGGTCGAGGTGCACCCGAAGCCCGAAGAAGCCTGGTCCGACGGCGAGCAGTCCCTCACCCTGCCGATGTTCTCGCGCCTTGCGGGTGAGCTGCGCACGATCCATTCGGTCGTCTCGCCAATGCATGCGAATCCGGGCGAGGCGTCGGGACGATGAGCGACCAACTGCGCGGCGAGCTGCGCCTACCCGGCGACAAGTCGATGAGCCATCGTGCGCTCCTCTACGCCGCGCTCGCCGATGGCGAGACGCTCGTGGTGGGCGCGGGCGACGGGCATGACGTGCGCTCCACGGCGGGCATCGTTGCCGCGCTCGGCGCTTCAGTTTCGCGCGAAGCGGCTCAGCCGAGTGATGCACCGGGCACCGCGCGTTGGCGCGTGCGCTCTGGCGGTCGTACATCAATGCGTGCGGCTGCTGCGCCACTTGATTGCGGTAACTCGGGCACCTCAATGCGCCTCGGCGCGGGCCTCGTGGCCGGCCTACCTGGCGTACACACGTTGATCGGTGACGCATCACTACAAAGCCGGCCAATGGCACGGGTGCTTGAGCCCCTCGCCGCGATGGGCGCGGCAGCTACTGGCTCTGGCGAGGCGGGTACGCGCGCGCCACTCACTATTACGGGGCGCGCACTGCGCGGCATTGAGTGGGCACCAGCTACGCCGAGTGCACAGGTAAAGGGGTGCGTGTTGCT
>JBAXWE010000074.1:0-2584 GCA_037128565.1 bacterium | reverse complement strand
ACGCGGTGTCTTGGGAAGCAGACGCTCTACCAACTGAGCTACTCCCGCGTGGGGGAGAGCATAGCGCAGCCCCCTGGGGGCTATTGGGGGATTCGATCGGCCCACGCAGCCGTGAGGCTGCGTGGGCCGAGTAACGAGCTAGTCCTGGAGCTCCGTTCCGCGGACGAGCTTAACGCCTGCCACGGTGGTCAGGGCCGCAACCATCACGACCAAGACCAGCGTGAAGCCGCCGTCACGATTCGTCGAAGGGAGCGTCGTCACAACATTGACGATATATCGGCTCGTCGTCGTGCCAAAGCTTGGCGTAACGCCCGAAGCGATAAATCGTCCGGCATGCGACATCCCTCGGAGCGCCAACGGCTTGCCGCGGAGTTCCGCAGCAATGTGTCGTGGAGCTGAGGTGACAACGCATGTCGTTGTCGTCAAGTCAATCTCATAGACCCCAACGGCCTTGAACTGGATTGGGTCAAGCACCAAATCGGTACCTGGCTTGATGCCATCACCGAGGTCAATCCACGTGCCATCCGGCAGCTGGAAGTACCCAAGCAGGCAGTCACCCTCTTCAAAGAACGCCGTTGAGAACTGGATGATCGATGACGCCAAGATGGTCGTTTCACCAAACTGATTGTCACCAAACTCAATGTCGCCGACGAGCGGTACATCTGTCACTGGCATCGCATCAACGAGGTCACTCGTCAAATCGAGCAAGCTCGTTGCACTGCGGAAGCTTGACCCGACCGGTGCATTAGTCGTCGGTGGTGCAGGAATGACCACACGGCCACCAGCGACGGTTGGCATCTTGCGCCAATCAATGTCGCTGTCAGCCGAAGCATCGCCGTACGTCACCGTGACCGTGTCTGTACCCGCGGTGGTCGCGGTATAGCAGTACGTTGCCCTGCCGTCAGAGCCGGTGGTACCCGAGCCAGTGCCGGTGTGCGCACCGGTTACTGCCCACGTCACGGCTGCATCAGCCTTTGGCGTGAGCGTTCCTGAAACAGGCTCCTTTACAAGCACGGTGGCGCACACCTCAGTGCCCGCCTCCGCGAATGGTGTGAGTTCAATCGTTACTGCCGACGGAAGCGTTACCGACGCGCCGCCGATGATCACCGGTGTGGTGTCGCTCTGATAGGCGAGCACATCGAGTGGCAGGGTGCCACTGCTGTCGGTGAACGAGTTATGCCATGGGTTAGCGATGTTACTCGAAGCAATCCCACCGAAAAGCGCAGAGCCGGATGTCGTAAAGATGGGGGAATTTCCTCCGCCTGCCGTACGCGAAAGCGTTGGGAAGAGCGCGCTGAGCCAGCCGTATGACTGGGACTGCGCAAAGAGTCCGCCGCCACGGTTCACGTGCGAAGCGATTGCGGACGCATTTGCGGTCAGTACCGCAGCCTCTGCAGTGTCCATGCCGTTTCCGCACCACCCCTGCTCAACGAGCCACAGTACCGAGTACTTGTTCGTGCCAGCAGCGAGCTGGGTCATGAGACCTGAGATAGCGGCGGCGCCCTCGTAGTAGTCTGCGGTCTTGCCAAGCGTCGCTGCGATGTAGTGCGCTGCACCGCCGCAGTTGTTGCGATCGGCAGTGGAATCAGCTGCGCCAACCACTGCGATCTTATTGTTGTCAGCGGCGGCATAGCCGCTCGGCAGCGCGGCGTAGAGCGCCTCGATGCCCTTCTGCATATACAGCCATGCGCCTTGAGGAACTCCGGCTGAAGCAGAGCCGTGGAGCCCGGAGTCGGTGCCGTCAAGCACGACTGGACCGCCAGCGGCGGCTTTTGCGATTGGAACGTGTGACAGGGGGATGAACCCCAAGGCACTTCCTGTGAGCAGGCCAGCGGTCAAAAACGCCGCGGCCAATCGAGCCTTAATCATGTAGTTAGCCTCCAACTTGAGTGCCAACTTGGCGGGCACTCAGGAGATCTTACCTGCGCGTCTCCACTATGGGGAAGAATTCACACCAGACGTGGCACTCGTCGTGACCCGGTCTGCAGTTAGTTGAATTTAATTCAATTTGTGACAACCGCCTGCCCAAGCGTCCACAGGGTGATCATCGTGAGGGCAACAAGGAGTAGCGCTGTTGCGATCTGATGCCCTTCGCCTGCCGGATGAGCGCGACCTGCGGCACGAATTCCCGCGATGTGCCCGCCAACCACCGCGGCAACCTGCCCCGCCCAGATGACGACGCCCGGAAGTGGTTCTATGTCGCTAGCGGTATAGGCCAGGCCGAAAAGATTCCAACCACGTTGCAGCGGGTCTGCGATAGCCACGAGCCAATACGGCGCGGCGGCGATGACCGATGGGCCGTAGTGCGCGATCAGATAGCCGAGGGCGACCGGTCGAAGCCCCGCGACGACAGTCGCGCGCGCCAGTGAGCCCTGCTCGTTCGTCCGCGTCGCAACTCTCGCTGCCACAAACGAGAGGAGTGCGATCAGCGCTATAACCGCCCCGAGGAGGGCGGCGCGGGCTGGGATTGCGGGGAGCCCGAAGATGCGGAACCAAATCTCGGTCTGCGACACGCCGTCATAAATCACCGCGCCGACGAGGATGCACACGAGGGCAAACCGACTACGTGCCCCGCCATCTGGTG
>JBAXWE010000073.1:0-2605 GCA_037128565.1 bacterium | reverse complement strand
CCCCTGCAACGGCGACCCTCAGCGTCGCACCAACCGTGAGGAGGCCCCATGGCAGAGTCGGCAGCTACCCCCGCCTCGTTCGGCATCCTTGCCGACGACCCCGCCTATAACGCCACCCTCGCGGCACGCATCGACGACACCGACACCCTCGCGCGCGTCTGGATCAAGCCCGACGGAGTGCCAACCCCGTTTGAGCCCGGCCAGTACGTGACGATCGGCGTGAAGGTGGGCGAGAAGTTCGTGCAGCGCCCCTACTCCGTTGCCTCCTCGGCTCGCGCGCTCAATGGCGGCTACGAGCTCTACCTCCGCCTTGTGCGCGGGGGCGCATTCACGCCGCTCGTCTTCGCCCTCCCTGTTGGCCACCGCATGCGCGTGCTCGCACCGAAAGGGAAGTTCACGATGGAGCCCGCCGATGCACGCGTGCAGATCTACGTCTCATCGGGAACAGGGATCGCGCCGTTTGTCAGTATGGCGCGCACTCTTGCCGACGATGGCGCTCCGCGCCGCGCGATCTACCTCAATGGTGTGAGCTACGTCAGCGACATCGGTTACCGAGAACTGATTGAAGGATGGGAGAAGAGTGGCACCTATCCGGCCACCTACGTTCCAACAATCTCGCGGCCGACTGATCCACTCAACGCGGGCTGGACAGGCCGCACCGGCCGCGTCGAGAGCATCATTCAGTCAGCACTGCGTGATCTTGGCGTTAACGCTAGTGAGGCGATCGCCTATCTCTGCGGGAATCCCGAGATGATCGTCGCAGCAGAGCGTGAACTTTCGGCGTACGGCCTACCTGAAGGGGCGATCCATAAAGAGCTCTACTGGCCAGCCGGCAAGCAGCCGACCGGATCTACTGCGGCTTAAGGGCGCGAGGCGCGCAACTTCGCGAGGAAGAACTCCTCGAGGCGATCAGCGCTGACGCGCTCCTGCTCCATCGTGTCGCGATCGCGCACCGTCACGGCGTGGTCATCCATGGAGTCAACGTCCACACAGATGCACCACGGCGTGCCGATCTCATCCTGTCGGCGGTAGAGCTTGCCGATTGCGGCGGTGTCGTCGTAGACGGCGGTGAACTCACGCGAGAGGCTGTCGCGAATGCGGTGCGCCATCTCCACGAGATCGTCGCGCTTCTTGAGCAGCGGCAGGACCGCGACCTTGTACGGCGCCAACTCCGGATGGAGTGAGAGGACGACGCGCTTCTCGTCGCGCACCACCTCCTCGCGGTAGGCATCGATCAGGAAGGTGAAGGCGGCGCGATCGGCACCAGCTGCCGCCTCAACGACCCAGGGGGTGAATGAGGTCTCGGTCGCAGGATCGAAGTAGTCGAGGCTCTCACCGCTCTCGGCTGCGTGGCGCGAGAGGTCGAAGTCGCCACGGTTGTGAATCCCCTCGAGCTCCTTCCAGCCGAATGGGAAGCGGTACTCCACGTCAATCGCGCGCTTAGCGTAGTGAGCCAACGCGTCGGGGGCATGCTCGCGCATACGCAGACGCTCTGGCGAAACGCCGTACGACTTGTACCACTCGAGTCGGCGTGGCAGCCACTCTTCGAATGCGGCCGTGGCGGCTTCGTCGGGGCGCACGAACATCTGGAGCTCCATCTGCTCAAACTCGCGCATGCGGAAGACGAAGTTCCCTGGGCTGATCTCGTTGCGGAAGGACTTGCCAATCTGGGCGATGCCGAACGGGATCTTCTTGCGCGATGAATCCCGCACGTTCTTGTGCTGCACGTAGGCACCTTGCGCCGTCTCGGGACGAAGGTAGACCACAGCAGCTTCGTCTTCGACGGGGCCCATGAAGGTCTTGAACATCAGGTTGAATCGGCGCGGCGCGGTGAGCGTACCTTCACAGTCTGGGCACTTCAAGCCCATCTTCGTGACGATCTCGGCATCGGCGAGCTGGGTGGTGGTTAAGTCTCCCGTGCCTGGTAGCTCATCGAGTCGGTAGCGTCGCTTGCAGGCGGTGCACTCGACGAGTGGATCGCTGAAGGAGCCGACGTGGCCAGACGTCTTCCACACCTGTGGGTGCATCAGGATGCCGGCGTCGAGCCCAACAACCTCATGGCGCTGCTGCACCACGCTGCGCCACCAGGCGCGCTTCACATTGTTCTTCAGCTCTACTCCGAGTGGGCCGTAGTCCCACACCGCGTTGATGCCGCCGTAGATCTCGGAGCTGGGGAAGACAAATCCGCGGCGCTTCGCCAGCGAGACGATCGTGTCGAGCTCTGCGACGGCGGGGGTCGCGTCAGCCGCTGGGGTTCCAGCAAGGGTCTTCGAGGAGTCAGCGTTGATGCTCATTGCGAGGAAGCCTACCCGATCAGAGAGATCGCTTACTTCGAATCGCCCTTTGGTGCTGGGGATGGCGTGCTCGCAGGCGCATCCGAGGAGCCAGAGCCGCCCGAGCCGCCGCTCCGGCGATCAAGTTTGGCCCAGCCACTCCCCTTAAAGTGCACGCTCGCCGCAGAGAATTGTCGCTCAAGCGACCCGCCACATCCGTCGTGCGCCCGTGCCTGCTGCTCGTCGATACCGTGCAGGATCTCTACGGTTGCACCGCACTTCGCACATCGATAGTCATAGAACGGCATTAGGAACCTCGCTCGAGGCGAGCG
>JBAXWE010000072.1:0-2685 GCA_037128565.1 bacterium | reverse complement strand
GATTCACTGATGAAGCTAAAGCCAAAGATCGTGGCCGTTGGGCACGTCTCGAACGTGCTTGGCTCTATTGCGCCACTTGCCCAGATTGCCGAAGCTGCGCATGCGGTTGGCGCGCTCCTCTGCGTGGATGGCTGCCAGGCGGTCGCCAACATGCCCGTCTCCATTCCTGAACTTGGTGCGGACTTCTATGCCTTTAGTGCGCACAAGATGGGCGGCCTCTTCTCAGGCGGCGGCCTCTGGGCGCGCGCCGACCTGCTTGCCGAGATGGCACCGATCGAAACCGGTGGCGACATGATTCGGGGCGTGCGCCTGCGCGATGCTGACTTCGCTGAAGGGACGCAGCGCTTCGAAGCGGGCACCCCCGACGCTTCGGGCGCCGTAGCCCTCGCCGCCGCCTGCGACCTGCTCGACGAGTTCGGCCGCGACAAGATTCACGCCCACGAGTCGCTCATGCTCGAGCGCGTGCTGCGCGAGCTCCCCGAGGTGCTCCCCGACGCTCGCATCCTCGGGCCACGCGATGCGAGTCAGCGCGCCGGCCTCGTCGCATTCTCGAGCGACCTGGTGCACGCCCACGATCTCGCCGAGATCCTCGACCGCCGCGGTGTGGCCATTCGAGCAGGCCACCATTGCGCCATGCCGCTCCACGAGCAGCTCGAGCTCAGTGCCTCGGCGCGTGTGAGCGTAGCCCCGTACACCACCAACGACGACCTCGACGCACTCTTCGCCGGCCTGCGCGACGCGCGCACAGTATTTGAGAGGTAAGTCATGGGTGGTATGGACGATCTCTATCGTGAGCAGATCCTCGAGCATCATCGCCGCCCGCATAACCAGGGGACGCTCACCGCACCGAGCATTAGCCTTGAGGGGCGCAATCCAAACTGTGGCGACGTTATCAACTTGCAGCTACAGCTCGACGATGCCGGCGTCATTACCGACGTGGCATTCAGCGGTCGCGGCTGCGCCATTTCGCAGGCCGGAACCTCGCTCATCACAGACGAGTTGCGCGGCAAGCGCGTCGACGAAATCTTGGGGCTCGGTAGCCCGTTTGTCATGGAGCTCCTCGGCGTTGAGGTGGGCCCGTCACGCATCCACTGCGCACTGCTTGGACTCGAGACCGCACAGAAGGCACTCGCGACCCTTCGCGCCAAGTAAGGCGGGAACCCCGTCAACCGCCAACCCTGGTGGCGGTAGACTCACCAGATGCAACTACCCAGCACGGAGGCACTATGAGCAGCGCTCGCATTCTCGTCGTCGGCAGCACCATGATGGACCTGATCTCGTACGCCAAGGTCATCCCTAACGCGGGTGAAACCTTGGTCGGCGATCGCTTCCAGATGGGCTTCGGAGGCAAGGGTGCAAACCAGGCGGTGCAGGCGGCACGCTTCGGCGCCCCCGTCGCCATGGTCAACGCGGTTGGTGACGACGCGTATGGCGCCTCGCACCTCGCGAACTTTGTGAAAGAGGGGATCGACACACGCTGGATGCGCACCGTTCCAGGCTCCAGCGGCGTTGCGCCGATCTGGGTCGACGGCACCGGAATCAACCGCATCATCATCGTCCCCGGCGCCAACAACGATACGGACCCCGCCGTCGCTGAGGCTGCCGTACGCGACTTCAAGCCAACGATAGTCGTGGGTCAGTTTGAGATCCCGCAGGCCACCACACTGGCCGCCTTCCGCGCCGCACGCGCTGCAGGGATCACCACCCTGCTCAACCCAGCTCCAGCCGCGCCGATTGACCCTGAGCTCCCCGCCGTCTCTGACTGGCTCGCGCCAAATGAGATGGAGTTCACCACCCTCTTCGGCGGCTCGGCGATCGGCGATGGTGCCGACGAGCGCATCCTTGCCGCCGCAGCCAAGAGCGGCGTCAATCTGCTGGTGACACTCGGCGGACACGGCGCGGCGATCGCCCAGCGAGGTCAGCCGATTCAGCGCGTCAGCGCGCCAACGGTGACTGTTGTCGACACGACTGGCGCGGGCGACTCGTTCCTCGGCGCCTTCTCCTTCGGTCTCGCCAGTGGCCTCACCCCTGTTCGGGCGGCGGAACTTGCCGTAGCCTGCGCCTCACAGAGCGTGCAGAAGCCAGGGACACAGAGCAGCTACCTATCAAAGGAAGAGGCGGCGAAACTCGCCGCACCATATCTAGCGGGAGGAGCACACTGATGGCAGCAACCGAGAGCGACGGCCGCAAGCACCATATTGGTATTCGCAACGGCGAGGTCGGCCGCTACGTGCTGCTCCCCGGTGACCCAGATCGTGTTGAAGTCATCGCCAGCCGCTTCGACAACCCGAAGTTCCTGATGCGCCGCCGCGAATACACCACCTGGACGGGCGAGCTCGACGGCGTACCCGTCGCCTGCACCTCTACCGGCATCGGCTGCCCATCCACGGCGATCGCCGTGGAAGAGCTCGCCGACGTTGGCGTCGACACGTTCATTCGCGTCGGCACATCGGGCTCCATGCAACATCACATCAAGCCTGGCTCCGTCGGCGTGATCAGCGGCGCAATTCGCGACGAAGGAACGAGTCGCCACTACCTACCGATGGAGTTCCCATCGGTCGCCGACCTCGATATCACCCTCGCGTTGCGCGAGGCGGCGAAGGAGAGCGGCTTCCCTTGGTACGTTGGCATCGCGCAGTCGAAGGATTCGTTCTACGGCCAGCACAACCCAGAGCGCATGCCGAT
>JBAXWE010000071.1:0-2992 GCA_037128565.1 bacterium | reverse complement strand
AACCGCATCCTTGCCGCCATCTACAAGGGAGCCTAACCATGACCATCAAGTGGGTACACACCGATCCGCTCGTGATGAACGGCGAACCATTCCTGTACGGCACGCGCCTCACGGTGCGCCGACTACTTGAACTGCGCGCCGAAGGATTCGACGGCGCACGACTGCTGAAGGAGATGCCTGAGCTGCGCATCGTCGGCATTGTTCGTGCCTATGAGTTTGCCGCTGCGAATCGCGAACACTACGCCGAGTTTTTCGACGCCAACGGTGCGCTGCTCGGCCCCGACCTCACCCCTGCAGAGTTGGCGCTCGTATGACCGAAGAGACGCTCGCCCCAGTCACCGCGTTTGACGCGCAGAAGCGCGCCACCGAATTAGCCATCCTCGATGCCCTTCGCTCAGTCGTTGACCCAGAGATCGGCATGAACGTCGTCGAGCTCGCACTCATTCGCCAAGTGCTTGTGGGCGAGACCGAATCCGAAGTGAAGATGATCCTCACCACGCCGTTCTGCCCATACGCAGGCTCGATGCTCGCGCAGGTCAAAGAGGCGGCTGAATCGGTGCTTGAGCATCCGGTGAAGGTCACACTGCTTGCAGAGCGCTGGGATCCGAAAGATGCCGGTCTCGCCTGGTGAGCGACGAACTGAAGCTGCCGCCAAGCAAGGTCGCTACCGGTAAGGGTGACGCTGGTACTACCGGTCTCCTCTTTGGTGGCGATCGCATCTCAAAAGATGATGTGCGCACCGAGGCGTACGGCACTGTCGACGAAGCAACCGCCGCACTCGGAATGGCGCGCGCCGAACTGATCGGCCTCACCGGCGAGGGCATCGCCGAACTCGATGAAACCATCCTCTCAATTCAGCGCGACCTCTTTGTGATTGGCGCCGAACTCGCCACCAACCCAGAGGCATGGAATCGTCTCGAAGAGGGTCGCACCACGGTCTCCCCAAAGATGTTGGCGCGCATCAACACGCTCCTCGCCGCCACCGAAGCGGTGATTGAGTTCCCGAAAGACTTCGTGATTCCAGGTTCAAGCAAGGCATCATCGGCAATTGAGCTTGCTCGCACGATCATTCGACGTGCGGAGCGCTGGTGCGTGACGCTCGGCCGTGAAGGGCTCCTACCTGGCGAGCACCTGCTCGCGTACTTGAATCGCCTCGCCGATCTGCTCTGGTTGCTCGCGCGGCAGGCGGAAAAGCTTGAAGCTTCGGCAACGCGCTCCGTTTCACAGACGCCCGTTCGCGACTAACGAACCCCTAGGAGAACTCCGCGTCTCCAAGGATGTAGCGCACCGCGCCAGAGTGGTGCTTGTATCCAACACTTTCGTAGAGC
Organism: bacterium; assembly: GCA_037128565.1. GTDB lineage: Bacteria > Chloroflexota > Limnocylindria > Limnocylindrales > Limnocylindraceae > Limnocylindrus. The sequence goes on along the minus strand of JBAXWE010000071.1, from coordinate 1,664 downwards.
TTGTTGGCGCCGGTCAGCGATGCAGCATCAACTCCCAACATTGACCCTTCGTAGCCGTCGGCCTGCGCGCGAATCAGATGCCGCTCGAGAAGAAGTCGTGCAAGCCCGCGATTGCGATGCTCGCGATGCACGCCGAGGTTGTTCACCCAGAGCACGTGGCCGACGGTGTTGCTGTCTTGGGGGAATGCGCCCGTTAGTTGATAGGCAACGAGTTCACCGTTCGCGTCAGCAATCACCTCGCCGAGCGCCGGTCGCGCCGACTCTGCGGCGAGGTACTCCGACCACTCCACAGGTGTTACCGATGAGCTCCCCCAGTGATCCGCGAAGCAGTGATTCTTCAGTACACGCAGCGCCTCGAGATCAACATTGGCAATCGCCAGCGACTGGTACCCAGCAGGGATCGGCGCATCACTGAGCTTGCTGCTGGTTGGGCGATCGGCAAAGCGCAGCAGCATCTCGGAGTAGTAGCGAATCGGTCGCATGCCGGCAGCAACGTAGAGTCGTTGCGCGCGCGAATCAACCTCAACGCACTGCGCCTGGATCGTGGCACCAGGGAACGGGGCGAGCAGCTCTACGGCGCGATCCGTTGACCATGCAAGAAGGTGGCGGCCGAGTCCGATCCCTTGGAAGAGCGGATGCACACCGCCGAAGAGGTATGCGCGCGGCTTCTCGGCGTCGGTCGCACCAACGGCCCAGCCCCATCCGGCAATGGCGCCGGTGGGAGCCCGAACAACGATGGCGTTGTTATGGGCATTGATGCCTGAGGCGGTGAGGTCTTCGCGCATGTCGCCCTCGCTGTACATCAGTGGGTAGCCAACCGCGTGGTAGTTCGTGTTGGTGAGGGTGGTCAGCTCGGCAACATCGCGCTCAACGTCGCACGGCATCGCCGTAAAGCCCGCAGGAAGGGCGTTCGTAAGGCGGAGGAGTCGTTCAAGGGTTTGGCTCATAGGGATAGGGTAATCTGAACTCCGACAAAACTTGTCAGAAATCCCCCAGGAGGCTCATTGAACGATCACCAGGAGCCCGGCGCTCGCGGACTACACGGCAGTGGCGCCGTCGCGTTCAGCACGCGCGGTGAGTACGGGGTGCGCTTCATGGTTGCCCTGGCGCGTATGGATCACGGCGAGCCTGTCTCGCTGACCGACATCGCTGAGCAGGAAGACCTGCCCCGCGCCTACCTGGAGCAGATCATTGGCGGCTTGCGCGACGCGGGCATTATCGACAGCCAGCGTGGCGCCCACGGTGGCTACCGCCTTGCCCGCCCGGCGAACGAGGTCCGCATGGGCGCGGTCCTGAAGGCGCTCGAGGGTCCAATCGTGCCGATGGCCTGCCTCGCCGAAGAGGGGAGCCCCTGCAACCGCGCCGGTAACTGCACCGTAAGCCAGCTCTGGAGTCGCGTGCGAGACTCGGTCAACGAGGCGCTCGATTCATTCACCCTCGCCGACCTCGCCGCACCCGGTTCACCAATCGCCCTAACCGTTTCAGCAAAACACTGAGAGAGGAGACGCACATGAGTGAGAACGCGCATCTGGTCATTAAGGATCTCGTCGTCGCACCGTCGAGCGATCCGAGCAAGCACATCCTTCAGGGGATCTCGCTCACGGTGAAGCCGGGCGAAGTGCACGCGATCATGGGGCCGAATGGCTCTGGTAAGACGACCCCCA
>JBAXWE010000070.1:0-3000 GCA_037128565.1 bacterium | reverse complement strand
GGGCCGGCTCTTCGCTTACCCGCCGAGCGGGCCTCTCAGCTACAAACTAGAACCCAAGTACCGACTGAAGGTACGGCAGGGCGAAGTAGAGCAAGAACCCGATGATGGAAACCCACATCAGTGGCTTCACATCTCGGGCCGAGCCGGTCACAACCTTCAGGAAGCCGTAGGTCACAAACCCGAGACCGATACCGGTCGTAATCGAGTAGGTGAACGGCATCATGACGATCGTCACAAGGATTGGAAAACCGTCAATGACGTTCTTCCACTCAATATCCTTGATCACCTGGAACATGAGGAAGCCAACCAGAACGAGGGCCGGGGCCGTCGCCTGCGCTGGCACGATGCCCGTCACTGGCGCAATCACGATTGCAGCCAAGAAGAGCAGACCCGTCACGACGCTCGTGAGGCCGGTGCGACCGCCCTCTTCGATGCCCGCTGCGGACTCAATGTAGGTCGTGTTCGACGAGACGCCGAACGCGCCACCGACTGCAGCAGCGAGGGAGTCGACGAGCAGGACCCTGTCCGAACCCGGGAGCTGACCCTTGCTGTTGGTGAGCCCGGCGCGCTCGCCGAGACCGACCATCGTGCCGGCGGTATCGAAGAAGTCGCTCAACATCAAGGTGAAGACCGCGAGGGCGACCGAGAGGACGCCGACGCCGTTCTGCCAGACCGTGAAGATCGCGCCGAGCGGCTTGCCGATCGTCGAGAAGTTCTCGGCGTTGAAGTTGAAGATCAACTGTGAGAGATCGCTCGGCAGCTTTGCCGTAACGTCGAGGAAGCCCGCGCTATTGATCGGGCCCTCAATGTCCTGACCATAGAGATTGTTCAAGATTACGGCTGCAACCGTTGCGCCAACGATAGAGAAGAGCAGCGAGCCCTTCACCTTGCGCGCCGTCAGCACCAGTGCGATCACCAAGCCGATGATGAACGTCAGGATTGCTGGAGTCGTGAGGCTACCAAGTGTGAGTGGCGTTGGTCCGTTCACCACGATGCCGCCCTCGTTGAGGCCGATGATCATGATGAAGAGTCCGATGCCGACCGCAATGGCGCGCTTCAACTGCAGTGGAATCGCTTCGAGGATCGCCTGGCGGAAGCCGGTCAACACCAGAACGGTGATGAGCACGCCCTCCCAGAAGATCACGGCCATCGCCTGATCCCATGGAAGTCCCTTGCCAAGGATGAGTCCGTACGCCACGGTGCTGTTCAGGCCGAGGCCTGCAGCGAGGGCGAACGGATAGTTTGCGACGAGTCCCATCGCAATGGTCAGCACGCCCGCAGCCAACGCCGTTGCAACAGCAACTGGCAGGAAGGTTGGGACGCCTGGAACCGTCGACAGGGCCGCGTTGCTCTGCGAAACGGTGTTCGCGTTCACGAAGATGATGTACGCCATCACCAGGAAGGTGGTGACGCCAGCACGGATTTCCGTACCAATCGTCGTCCCACGCTTCTTGAGCTGGAAGTACGAGGCAATCGTTGCCATGGTTTCCTCCCCTAGGCCGAATGGACGGTCGGCCGACCGGAACCCCACCTCCGGACAGCCTCCGCGCTGCCTGGAGCGGTCACCTGCGTGACCAGCGGCGTGTCGTGCTCAACCTACGGCACAGCACGGGGCCGCAGACGCCAAAAACTGGGCAAAGTGACACGATCTTGAGAGTTTTTTTCGTGCAGATGCACAAGATAGTGGCAGGTCACGCACAAGGCACGGGGGTGGGCTGGTGGCCCCGGCAGGAGTCGAACCTGCGACCAACTGCTTAGAAGGCAGCTGCTCTAATCCACTGAGCTACGGGGCCAGCTTCCCGTAGGATAGAGGCATGAAGGCCTTATATGACGGGACCGAGCTGGCATCCATGGACCCCCTGGTCCTGATGAAGAACCTCGACCACACCCGCATGACCTCGCGCCGCCTCTCCTACATCCTGCAGCAGCAGGTGCACCTCTACACCCCCGAGGCGAACAAGCTGCGCGACGAGATTGATCTCTATGTTGAGGCGGAGCGCCAGATTGAGGGCGAGATGGCCCGGCGGAAGATCCGCGCCTAACCCCTAGCCGTTCGCGGCGGGAGCGAAGGTCACACCACTCCCAGGCTTCTCATCGTTCAGCACCCAACGGCACTCCTCGTCGAGCTCGAGGCCCGTGAACGGATCACCAATGAGGCCGATCGGCCCATCAAGATCAAGGAACTCTGCAGCACCCGCAACGGCGGCGGCGCCGGCGATACCGAGCTTCGTCTCGACCATTGAGCCGAACATGCGGCGCAGACCGAGCGCCTCCGCCTGACGGAAGCCGCGCAACGATGGACCGAGGCCGCCGATCTTCACCTGCTTCAGGTTGACGCCGTCAACAAGGCCGACCAACTCCGCGATGTCGTCGTACTCAATGCAGTCCTCGTCGGCGATCACGGGGATCTCGGTGGCGGCGGCGAGTGCCGCCATGTTCTTGATGCGACCAGGTTGCAGCGGCTGCTCTAGGAACTCAATATTGCTCCGCTCGAAGAGCGGAAGTAGTTCGAGGGCTCGCTCTAGGCTCCAGCCGCAGTTTGCATCGAGGCGCAGTGGGCCGTGATAGACCTCTCGCACGCGACGCAGTAGCTCCTCTTCACCACCAAGGCCAACCTTTAGCTTGAGGCGCGGATAGTGCTTCGCGGCGGCGGCGCAACCACTGGAACCGGATACGCCACAGCGCGCGGCTTGTCGGGCATCAGCGGCCGTTCCGCCGACGCACTCGCGCCGATGAGCGCCGCCATGGATCTTGCCCTGGGCCATCACGGTGCTGCGAAGTCGGCGATCGAACAGGCACTGCAAGATCTACTCGCTCGCTCAGCCAACACCTCGCTACGCCGCTTCCTTGGCGCGCCAGAGACCATTGGGCACACGAACCTCACGATCGGCATTGCACCGATCGACACGATGGTGGAACGCGCCGCCGCCGCGAAGCACTATCCGAGCCTCAAGCTAAAGGTTGGCCTTGGTGGTGAAGAGGAGCTACTGCGTCGCGTGC
>JBAXWE010000007.1:0-42359 GCA_037128565.1 bacterium | reverse complement strand
CGATCCACGCTGCTGCCGATGATTGCACCAGCACGAGGCTCCACGAGGAGGTGGTCGATGCGCATCCCCCAGCCGCGGTGGAAGGCGCCGCCGCGGTAGTCCCACCAGGTAAACGGAGCACGCTCGCCAGTAGGTGCTACGGCTTGCGCTGCATCGAGTAGCCCAAGGTCAACGAGGGCGTTCCAGGCGTCGCGCTCTCGTGGGGTGACATGGGTTGCGCCAGCGAGCGCTGCTGGATCCCACACGTCGGCATCGGTCGGAGCCACGTTGAAGTCACCGCCTAGGAGTAGCGGAGCAGGCTCGGTGATGCGCGCCGCCGACCAAGCGCGTAGCGCGCCGTACCAGTGCAGCTTGGCGTGGAAGTGCGGTGCGTCGACCTCGCGACCATTTGGCGCGTAGACCGATGCAACGCGCAGACCGCCACAAATGGCGCTGATCAGTCGTGGCTCACTGAGAAGGTCGGGGAGTGTGGCGTCGCCTCCCTGCGGCGCATAGTCGGCGATGCTCTCCTGCACCTCACTGAGGCCGTGTCGTGATGCGATCAACACTCCGTTGCGCCCACCCGCGCCGAGTGCGGCAACTTCGTAGGAACGCGTCGAGAAGAGCCCTTCTGGAATCTGGGATGGGTCGCACTTCGTCTCTTGCAGCAGCACGATGTCTGGCTGGGCCGAATCGAGCCAGGCGGCCACACGCTCGGCACGGGCGCGAAGGCCGTTGACGTTCCAGGTAGCAATGCGCAGGGTGGGCGCGGTCATTGGCGACTCAGGCGTTAGGAGCGAGGCCCGCGCAGGATGGCGCCGATGATCCCTGCGTCGAGAGGTGCGCCTGCCTCGCCAGTGGGATCTGACTCTTCGGTGATGGGCTGCAGCCCGAGTGCGGTGAGCGCTGCGATCGCAGTTGGTAGTTGCGCGTCGGGGACGCCGAGGTGGAGTGAGCCATCTGACTCTGGAGCGCCCATGATCCCGTCGACGGTGACACCGGCCGCGGCAAGCGCAGAGGTAACGGCGGCTAGGCTGCCGACCTTCGGGGTGACTGCAACGGTAAACCAGGCGCTCATGCGCCAATCATAGGGGTGGAGCTGCGCCGACGGGTGCGATCCGGGCGCACCCTCGAAGGGGTACGCCCGGAGCCACTTACATTTCGGCTGGTGCGCCCTTTGCTCCGCCACGGAGCGGAATCTCTTCGATCAGGGTCGCGGCCACAAAGGCTACAAGGCTGGCCACCGCGGAGAGCCAGAAGATTGAGCCGATCGCATCGGCAATTCCCGACTTGATCGCCGTGAAGAAGGCGTCAAGGTACTGCACGGGGATCAGGCCGATGAGGGCAGGATCGAATTTCCCACCAACATTCGTGAGCTGCGAGAGGTTGCCCCCAATCGCAGTGAAGAATGGGGTGAAGGTGCCCACAGGGGCCGCCTTCGCCAACTCCGCTGGAATCGTGGTCGCAAGCTGCCCGCCGAAGTAGGAGCCGACGAGCGCCAAGCCGACCGACCCGCCAACCTGGCGGAAGAAGGTGAGGTTTGACGTTGCGGCGCCAAGGAACTTGAACGGTACGGCGTTCTGCACCACGATGGTGAAGACCGACAGGGTTGGTCCAACACCGAGACCGGCGAGGAACATCCAGAAGCGAAGGGCCCATGGATCGGTGTCCGCCTTAATGTTCGTCAGCAACACTGACGCCGCGGAAACCAGCAGGATCGCCCCAAGGATCAGTGACTTATAGCGACCGCGCCGTGCAACCATCTGTCCGGCAGCCACCGAGCTGATGATCACACCGAGCAGAAGCGGAAGTGTGGCGTAGCCGGAATTCGTCGCCGTCTCGCCGAGCACCGTCTGGAAGTAGCGCGGCAAGAAGATGATTGAGGCGAAGAATCCGAATGAGGCGAAGAACGAGGCCGCAGCGGCGGCCGCAAAGGTTCGGTTACGGAAGAGCTCGAGCGGAATGATCGGCTCTTCGACTTTAGCCTCAATGAAGAGGAAGAGGCCAAGGAGTGCGAGTCCGAGCGAGATAAGGCCCGCAACCTCAGGGGTTGCGAACGCGTTGGTCTGCACGTTGGTGAGGCCAATGAGCACCGGAATGATGCCAGCGGCAAAGACGAGCGCACCCAAGAAGTCGATCTTCTGGTTCGCACGCCCCTTAATGGTTGGCAGCTCGATCAAGATAATCGCAATGCTGATCAGGCCGATCGGCAGGTTGACGTAGAAGATCAGATGCCAGCTGAAGGTGTCGGTGAGCCAACCACCGAGGGCTGGCCCGATCAGGCTCGACAGGCCGAAGACGGCGCCGAAGAGTCCCTGATAGCGACCACGCTCCTTCGGTGAATAGAGGTCGCCAATCGTTGCGAGGGCAATCGGGAAGAGCGCGCCGGCGCCAAGTCCCTGGATCCCTCGGAAGATGATCAGCTGCTCAATGTTCTGCGAGAGGCCAGCGAGCGCCGATCCAAGGAGGAAGAGGCCAACGCCGGTGAGGAGGAGCGGCTTGCGGCCGTACATGTCGGAGAGCTTGCCGTAGATCGGCACCGTGACGGTGCTGGCAAGTAGGTAGATCGTCACGACCCAGGTGTAGAGATTTGCACCGCTCAGATCGGTGATGATCTTTGGCAGGGCGGTGCCGACGATCGTCTGGTCGAGGGCACCCAAGAAGAGGGCGAGCATGATCGCGACGATAATCCCTTGCTTCGCGCGCTTCGAAAGGTCTGCCCCTGCAGGTGCAGGTGCCGCCTTCGCGACGGTGCGCTTCTTCGCCGCAACAGGGCGGCGAGACTTGACTGTGGCCATTGGGTGAACCTCCAATTCGCGCCGCCGGGTCTCCGACGATACTTCGCGTTGCAACGATCCTACTCCGCACCACAAATGCCTGCTGAGCGGTAGGGTTCCCCTATGAAGATCGCCGTGGTCATTGAGGGTCAGATGAACCTGTCGTACGAGCAGCAGCTCGCTGCCGCCCGTCGAGCCGAGGCGGTTGGCATCGGCGGCTTCTTCCGCACCGACCATTACGAGTCATTCCCTGGCGCTGACGACCAGGCGACGACTGACGCCTGGAGCGTGTTGGCCGGAATCGCACGCGAGACGAAAGCGATCACCCTCGGCACGCTGGTCAGCCCCGTGACCTTCCGAGCGCCGGGCGAGTTCGCCAAGGTGGTCACCACCGTGCAAGAGATGGCGGGGCGACAGATCCATGCCGGCCTCGGGACCGGCTGGCATGAGTCGGAGCATCGTCGCTACGGCTTCCCATTTCCAGAGATGGCCACACGCGCGGAGATGCTTGAGGAGCAGCTCGAGATCGTTCGCGGCCTCTGGGCTGGGCCAGATGGTTGGTCGTTCAGCGGCAAGCACTACACCGTGAGTGACGCCCTCTTCCGCCCGAAGCCAACCCCGGTCCCGTGGATCATCACCGGCGGCGAGGGCTCGCCGCGCGGCATGCGCATCGCCGTGAAGTACTCCGACGAGTTCAATCTGACCTCATCAACGCCTGAGACCTCCCGTCAGAAGTTTGCGCAACTTGATGCCGCTTGCATTGCGGGCGGTCGCAAGCCAGCGTCGCTCGCGCGATCGGCGATGACGGGCATGATGATCGGCCGCACCGAGGCTGAGTACCTTGAGAAGCTCCGCGGGTTCATGTCGCGCGTTGGCGCAGCTGGCGACCCCGAGGAGTATTTGGCACCGCGACGTGCACGTTGGCTGGTTGGAACGCCCGACCAGGCGTTGGCGCAGATGCGGGCGTTCCGTGATGCCGGGTCGAGTCGACTCATGGTGCAGCACATGGATCCCACGGAGACCACATCCCTCGACCTGCTCGCGGAGTTACACGCGCAGCTCTAGTCGGCTCCGTTAGCGCCTGGCGGCGACCTTTCCTCGTCGGCCGCGCGGTCCAATTCGGTAGAAGACTCTGCCACGCAGCGCGCTGAGTGGCAGCGCGCCGTCATGTCGCGAGTCTCGTGAGAGCGCGTCGTTATCGCCGAGGAGCCAGAGCCCCGATACGCCGGGGGGTGGGGGAGCGACGCGCTTGACGTCGAGACGCCCATCACGCGCAACGATGACGACGCTGCCGATCGGTGGAGCGCCGCGTAAGCCAGGGAGGCCGCTCGGGCCCGCTGGAAGCACAAGGAGCCGGTCCCCCGGAAGGAGGGCCGGCTCCATTGAGCGTTCGGCAACATCGGCGACCCAGATCCGTCCGGGCCGTTCAGCCACAGCGGTGCGTTACGCCTTTGACGCGACGAACGTGGCAGCGAACGCTTCGGTTGCAGCGACGAGCTCTGCTGCCGCAGCCGCATCGACGTTCTGCTTGTTCTTGGACGCCAGTTTGAGCAGCTTCCATACCTGGTCGTGCAGGTCGGGGAACTTCGCCAAGTGCTCTGGCTTGAAGTAGTCGGACCAGATGACCTGGACCTCGTGCTTCACCTTCTCGGCGTGCTCCTCTTTAGCGGTGATGCAGCGCACAAGCTTATTGCGCGAGGCGTTGTCGGTCACCTCGAGCTGGCCGATCAGTTCGACCATGCGCGCGACCGTTTTTGCGGCAACCACCGCACCTGATGGGTCGTAGATGCCACACGGCACATCGCAGTGCGCGTGAACGGTGACTGGTGTGAACTCTGTGAATAGGTTACGCATGTTGATCTCCTCTCTACTTCACAAATACAGCGACGGCCACATTGAGCAGCGCGAGCACGCCGATCGCGTGATACGTGTTCGCTGCAATGGAAACATCTTTACGACGTGGCCACGCAAGCAGCAGAATTACGGCAGCTACCGCAATCTTTATGCCGTACTTCGTATGGTTGACTGGGTCAGTACCCATCTCGGCGATGCCGACGAGCAGAACGCCCGTCAAAAACTGGAGCAGCGTTCCGTGCGTGATGCCTGCGGACAGGCGCTTCGGTGAGGCCGACAGGCCGGCGAAATATCCGCCCACGATCGCGGCCATGCCGAGTAGGTGGATGAAGACGAGTACGAGCGTTGCGGACTCCATGAGTGCCCCTCTCTGCTGCGCGGCCATGGTGGCCGCCTCTCCCTACGGTAGCGGACTGTGCGGGGCGCGGCAGCCCCGTGTGGCGAGGGTGCGAGCGTGTAGGGTTTCCCGATATGAGTGAACGAAAGGTCCGGGCATACAGCTCGTACAGCCGCGATGCCTTGATCCCGCCCGCAGAGGGTGAGGGGGTCGCGTGGCTTGGGCGTCAGCCGTGGGCAGAGGCCAGCCTTGCCTACCGTGCCCTGCGCTTCACCTTGCGGGTGGTGCTCGGTGCCTTCGGGATGCGGGTGCATGGCGTTGGCCTCGACCGTCTCGCGACGTCGGGGCCTCGGATCTTGGTAGGCGCGCCGCACCGCCGCTACTACGAAGCCTTCGCACTCGGTATTGCCGCTCCAGCCTCGCCGCGCATTTGGTGGCTTGGGCTCGGACCATTTCTAGTCGGCCGAGGGCGTGTTCGTTCGGCGCTGCTTCGGCGACTCGGCGGTCTCCTTCCGGTGTGGCGTGGCACGAGCGGCATTGAGACGCATCTGAATGCGGCGAGCGCCGTCTTCGCCGCTGGTGCCCATTACGGCGTGATGCCCGAGGGTGGAACTGGCGGGCCAGCCGATCGCTTCGCGGAGTTCCGTCCTGGCGCTGCGATCATCGCGATGCGCACTGAGGTGCCAGTCGTGCCAGTGATCTTCCGCTTCCACAATCGCCGGTTCGGCCTGCCGAGCGTTGAGGTGATCGCACTCGAGGACACCTCGCCGTGCACAGCTAGCCCAACTCCACCGGCCGGGAGCCGAGAGGAGTTAACCTTCGCTGCAGCATGGAGCGAAGCCCTTGCCGATCGTATGGAGACGATTTGGCGCGACGGGGTAGGATCGGCGTCATGAGCGCCAATGTTTGTCCATTTATCGCTACGGCTGCTGACTCCTCAAAGCGATCCTCAAAGCCGAGTTCAGCACACTCCTGTTTTGCGACGCGGCCTGCTGAGCCGATCGACCTACAGCGACAGAGCGGCGTCTGTCTCACGCCGACATTCACCGCTTGCCCAATCTTCTTGGCATGGGCCGCGCGTGAAGCAGCGCAAACGATTGACGCCTCTGCCCCACAGCCACTCCCGTATGGCACCCCTGCAGCAAGTGCGCCGATTGATCTCGCCGCTGCGACGTTGGGCACGGATGAGATGGACGGCGCGTACGAAGAGCTCCCCGAGGGGAGCATCTGGTCGGCGTCGCCAACCCCCGGCGAGCCGCGCTACGACCTAAGCCCTGAGGAGGAAGAGCGCGTGCGGCTTGTGCCGCTGCACAAGCGTCGCTCCATGGATGACGAGGCGCCACGAGCCCCACTGCGACTCCCCAAGATTCCCGGCGGAACGCGCGGAGGTGCGGCATTCCTCGTTCTTGCTGCAGTGCTCCTCTTCTCCCTTCCGACGATTCTGAAGGGGGTGAGCGGCTTCATCGCCGGCGTAACGGCGACGCCAACACCGAGTGCCTCACCGACGATCGAAGTCAGCCCGTCACCAACACCAACGCCAACTCCTGAGGCGGTGATCTATCGCGTTCAGTCGGGCGATTCGCTCAGCAAGATCGCGGGCATGTATCAGGTCAGCATTGACGTGATCTTGAGTGCAAATCCAGCAATCGATCGCAAGAAGCTCACGATTTTTGTCGGTCAGGAGTTGATCATCCCGCAGGTGATCCCAGATGTGGTGACCTCACCAAGCCCGTAACGGGCCGAATTGCTAGCGGTCGCGCGGCGAGAAGTTGATCGCGGTAATCTTGCCAGCTTCGACCTTGAAGGTGGCGTCGATCTTGCTGCTCGTAGAGCCGGGGCGAACGACCAAGATGTCGCACTCCACCTGATGGCCAGTGTCTTTTACCTCGCCTGGGATCATGCGCAACCCCTTGTCGGCACGCAGGAACCAGCCGCCAACGCGCTCATGACCCTTCAGAAGTTGCACGTTGTCGCCGACGTGCACCCGCATCTCCACCCGCTCATCCATGAGCTTGAGAGCGCCGGCGCGGTCATCCGCGTTCAGGAGCTCGAAGAAAGCGTCGGTTGTGTCTTGTGCACCCATGTGCTGATGGTACCCTGCCGACGATGATTGATGCCCTCGACGCCGCCGGCCTCCTCGCCCGCTTCGCCGCGCTACACCCTGTAGCGGCGACGGGGATGGGGATTCACGACCACGATGGTTCGTGGGGCGAGCCCGGCCCCGCCGGCCGTGCGGCGCGGCTGGACTGGTGCGACCGTGAAGAGGCACGCCTCACTGCCATCCCGGCGGCGAGTCTGAGCCCCGACGATCTCTGTGATCGCGATTTAGCCCTCGGCACGATTCGCGCGATCCGCTTCGAACTACAAGAAGTGCAGCCTGAGGCGTGGGATGCCCTCCATACCGTCTCGGTGATTGGCGGCGGGCTCTTCCCGCTGATCGCACGCGGCTTCGGCACGTCAGAGCGACGCGCCAGCGACCTTGCAGGTCGGCTGGCCCAGATCCCCGCTCTTCTGGATGCCGCCGTTGCCGACCTCACCGGCCTCCCTGAACTTCGCGTCCCCGCCGACGATGGTGCACCGCGACGCGGGGGGGAGCTGCCGCCTACGGGCACGGTCACGCTGCCGGCGCGGCCAGTGAGTCGTCTCCACGCCGAGACGGCGATCGCACAAGCGCCCGGCATCGCCGAGCTCGCGGAGCTAGCGGTAACGACGTACGGGGAGGCGCTGCGCGGCCCAGCGGACGCGGCCATCGCCGCCACGAGTCAGTTCATCGAGCGCCTTCAGCGCGAGGTGTTGCCAAAGAGTTCCGGCGAGGGGCGCTATGGCGCCGCGCTATACGACCGCGCCTTGCGCCACACGCTTTTCGGATCACATGACCGTGCCGCCATTGCGGCAAAGGGTGAGCAGGAGTTTGCGGCCGTCCGCGCGCGCATGATCTCAATCGCTCAGCGCATCGCACCAGAGTGGCTCGGCGATCGCGCAGCCGCAGCGCTGAGCGGCGATCGCTCAACGCTCGTCGCAGAGGTGTTGCATGCAATTGGTGGCGATCACTGCGCGCCCGAAGAGATGCTGGATCGATCGCGCGCCGAAACGGCGCGCTGCGAGGCGTTCATTCAACGCACCGGACTCGTTGACCTGCCGAAGGAGCCGCTCGAGATCATGTGGACGCCGCTCTTCTTGCGCGCCTACGCTGGCGCATTCCTCGATGCGCCAGGCCCGCTTGATCGTGGCGAGAAGAGTTTCTTCTATGTGACGCCAGCCCCCGATGACGCCACCCCTGAGCAGGTCGAGTCGAAGATGCGCGAGGACAACAACCGCATGTTGGCGCTCCTCGCAATCCACGAGGCGATCCCCGGCCACTACTTGCAGCTGGCCGCAGCAAATCAAACGCCGCGCCCACTTCGCGCCGCCTTCGGCTCCGGCGTCTTCGCTGAAGGGTGGGCGGTCTACGTCACGCAGGTGATGATTGATGAGGGGTTCGGTGAGGGCGATTTGGCGCTTGAGTTGGTGCACTGGAAGTTCTATCTCCGCTGCATTGCCAACGCGCTCCTTGATGCAGGCATTCACGCAGATGGCCGCGATGAGGCGTGGGCACTGGACCTGATGGTTGGCCAGAGCTGGCAGGAGGAGGCGGAGGCGAAGGCGAAGTATCTGCGCGCGCGCCTTACATCCACGCAGCTGCCGACCTACTTCGTGGGCTCCATGGGGTGCTGGGAGGTTGAAGATCGTGCGCGGCGTCTCGCAGGCGGGCCAGTCGCACATGTTGACGGCGCAGACCTACCAGGGAGCCGAGTGGAGACGCCGGGCTTCTCGCGACCGAAGCATCTGCGCGCGGTGCTCTCGCATGGCACGCCACCGATCCCGCTCCTGGAACGACTCCTCGGCCTCGCCGAGTAACTCGATTAGGAGGGGAGACCCTCCTCGGCGGTGATGTCGCGGCTCAGGCCGCAGGCAAACTCTGTGCGCACGGTAATCGTGGCGCCAGGGAGCAGTTCAATCACTCGCACCAGATGGAGCGAGCTGCCCTGGTAGACACGTTCGAATCCGCCTTCGGAGTTGGAGATCGTTTCGATTGGTTTCCACGCTGCGGCCGCCTGCGGCGACGTGGTGGTGGTTAGCGCAATGCCAAGGTAATCGTTCCCTGAGGTAAGTGAGGCGCCCGCTGGCACCTCGCCAGGTGCGTCATGTGCCGTGCGAACACCCGCTGCGGTCCAGTGCGCGGCGGGATTTCCGCCGCCGCCGAGCAGCATTAGGTTCCATTCTTCATCAATGACAGCGCTGAGGGCTGTGCCACCAATGTGGGCAAGCGTCGTCTCAACTGCGAGAGTCGGATCCATGCGACCGCCGGCCAGCCGAATCGTTCGCGTTGCTGCAATCGTCGTGCCACCAATCTGGTGCGTGGCCGTGAGCGTTGCGCTGCGATCGTCGTGCCCCGTCAGTACCCACGGTGTCGAGGTAAAGCCGCCGAGCGCCTTCGCCGTGCCATTGGCGATCGCGCGACTGCTCGTTCCAGCAGGGTAGAGGCGAAGGAGCGCGGAGCGCCGCTCGTAGTCGTCGTACTGCAGCTTCGCCGCCAAGCCTGGCTCCTTGACCGAGACGATGTCATGAATCGATGCGACGCCACCACTCTCGCTCGGAGCATTCGCCGTAGTCCCGGCCGCCTCGGCTGCCGCATGTGCGCGCAGCTTCTCGTGATACGCCTCGGGGCGTCGGCGCATGACGGCGAGCATTGCGTGGTGCGGTGCGCGGAGGTCGAACGCGGTGATCGCACCACCTTCGGTCGGGTCGATCTGCAGCCGCGCGCCGGAGTTGGCGAGCTGTAGCTCGCTGGCCCCGTCAAGGTCGAGGTCGGCGAGCAGGGCGGGCTGGGCTTTCCCTGCGTTCGACCGGCGGTAGGTGCCGTCGGCAATGTCTTCTGCCGCGATCAAGTGCTCAAACGTCGCCAGGCGCATGTGGGTGATGTACACACCGCCAAAGAGTCCGTGCCAGTAGCAGTCATTCGATTGGCCGCGATGCAGATGATCCTCGGCGGCGAGCCGCTCGGCGCCAGCCGGCATCGCGGCCACCTTGGCGCTGGTGCGCAGCATCTGCTTATGTAGGTCGTTGATCTCGGAGTACTTCACCTGGAAGTTGCGCCAGAAGCCGCCGCGCAGGTAGCGCGCCTCCGGACTCTTTGCATCCTGCGCCGCGTGCAGCATCGGCCCGAATACCTGTGACTCATCTGGCGGCAGCACCCAATCGCCCATCTCGGCGTATGACGAGGTTGGTAGATAGACGCGACCGATTGGCCCGCGCTCGTCGAGCCAGCGCGATGGTGTGGTGGTGGTGAGCCAGTCGGCGTTCGTCTCAAGGGCGGTGAAGAACTTCTCAACCCACTCTCCCTCGCCCCAGCAGTGGTCCCATGTGGTTGGCCACGAACCGAACTTCTCGCCGTCGTCACCCATCGTGCCGATGCGCTCACCCTCTGGCGTGGCATGTTCGCGCAGGTACTCAATGACGCTCTCAACAGAACCGAAGGGGATGCGATAGCGAAGGCCTTGCTCGGTGCCGAAGACGGTGAGTGGCTTACCCTCATCTTCTGTGAGGTAGGCGCCCCAGAGCGCGTCCTCTGGAATGGCGGCAGCGCGGAAATGCGCGTCGTCGAGGATTGTCCAGCGATAGCCGCCATCATGCAGTGCCGCTGGGAGTGACGGCTCCCAGACGCGCTCGGCGAGCCAGGCCCCTTGTGGTGCAACACCGACGAGTTCCTTGATGCGCTCGCGCATGCGTCGCAGCTGCGCGACACGATCGGCGGCGGGGAGTGAGGCGAGGATCGGCTCGTAGAGGCCGCCACCGACGATCTCAACCTGGCCGCGCTCGACGAGGGCGCGCACGCGCGCAAGGAGCTCCGGATGCGCGGCGGCAAACCACTCGAGGAGCGGTCCGGTGTAGTGGAGCGATAGGCGCACCTTTGGGTGGCGCTCCAGCGCCTCGATCATCGGTAGGTAGGCCTTCTCGTAGATCTCGTCGAAGACCCAGCCGAAGTTGCCAACCGGCTGATGGTTGTGCAGGGTGAGCGCGAGCGAGATCCGACGGGGTGCGCTGCTGCTACTCATGGGGAGAGGTTAGCGGTGGGACCCCGTTTGCGGGGCGGCGGCGGGCAGATAGAGCTGCTCGCAGTACCCATGGAGCATGCGGGTGGTGCTGAAGCGCCAGAGGGTGCTCCCAATCGATGCGCGTGCAAGGTCAAGCCAGGCCGCAGGGAGGCCATCGACGCCACGGTCGTAGTAGCGCGGCACAACCTCGTTCTCCAGGATGCGGTAGAGGCTCTCGGCATCGGCCGCATCCTGGGCCGCATCATCTGGGTTGATCGAGGTGTCGCCGATGGCAAAGCCGTTGGTGCCGGTGTACCCCTCGTCCCACCAGCCATCGAGAATGGAGACGTTCACGGCGCCATTGGCGGAGGCCTTCATGCCGGATGTGCCCGACGCTTCGAGCGGCCGACGCGGCGTGTTGAGCCACACGTCGCAGCCGGCCACGAGATAGCGCGCGGTGCGCATGTCGTAATCCTCCATGACGAAGATGCGCCCGCGGAAGGCGTCGGTGCGACTCTTCTCCCAGATGTCGCGGATCACCTCTTGGCCAGCACGATCTGCTGGATGCGCCTTGCCAGCGAAGACGATCTGCACCGGCTGGTCGCTGCTGCTGACGATCCGCGTGAGGCGATCGATGTCGGTGAAGAGAAGATTGGCGCGTTTGTAGGTCGCAAATCGACGTGCGAAACCGATTGTCAGAACCTTTGGGTCGAAGAAGCGATCCGCCTCGCGCAGTGCATCTGGAGAGTCACCATGCCGACCAAGTTGTCGGCGAATAGAGCTACGTAGGAACTCACCGAGCGCTACCTTCTGGCGGCTGTGAGCATCCCACCAGGCACGTGCGTCGACACTGCCAAGGCGCTCCCAGAAGCTCGCCGCCTCTGGACCGTCCGTATCGAGTCGATCAAGATCGGCGTTCAGGAACTGCTCGTATACGGCGCGCGTCTCGCGACCCGCCCAGGTTGGCATGTGCACGCCGTTCGTAATCCCGAGGATCTTGTTGCTGATGACCGGCGACCAAGTGGCGTTTGCCGTCTCTGCGTGCAACTTGCTCACGGCGTTCGCTCTGGCGCTCAGGCGCAACGAGAGCGCGGTCATGTCGAAGGCGTCACGATCGCCTTCGGCGCCGACGGCGAGGTCAAGCATGCGCTGCAGCGGCACGCCCCCGGCGTCGGCCTCACCAGTGCCGTCACAGAGTGGCCCAACAACGCGTCGGACCAGATCAACTGCGAACTTCTCGTTTCCTGCCGAAACCGGGGTGTGAATCGTGAAGACGGTGTGGCGCTTCACGTGATCAAGGGCGCTCTCGAGGGTCTCGCCCGCGGCAACAAATTCGCGCGTGCGCTCCACGAGGTTCAGGGCTGAGTGGCCCTCGTTCAGGTGATAGACCGATGGATCAACACCAAGCGCGCGCAGTGCACGGATGCCACCAACGCCGAGCACCATCTCCTGATGCAGGCGCATCTCGCGACCACGGACGTACAAGATATGCGTGATCGGGCGATCAGCTTCGCTGTTTGCGGCGACGTCGGTATCAAGGAGTAGGACGGGTACGCGGCCGATCTGTGCAACCCACACCGCCGCCGACACGCGCCGGTCGCCAAGTGGGATTGAGATGACGAGCTGCTCTCCCTTGGGGCCAGCGGCACGGACGAGGGGGAGCATCGAGAGATCGATCTCGGGGTAGGCGTGCTCCTGGTGCCCATCGGCGTCAATGGTTTGTCGGAAGTAGCCACGTCGATAGAGGAGCCCGACGCCAACGAGCGGAAGCGCCATATCTGAGGCGGCCTTCATATGGTCGCCGGCCAAGATGCCGAGACCACCCGAGTAGAGGGTCAGGCTCTCGTGCCAGCCGAACTCGGCACAGAAGTAGGCGATGGGGCTCTTGAGGCTTGCGCCGTGTGTGCGGGGGAACCAGTGGTCGCTGCCGCCGGCCATGTAGTTGTCAAACGCGGCGACGACCTCGTCGACCTGCATGAGGAATTTGGGATCTTCGAGGAGGGGCTCCCAGTCAATTGGGCCCGAGCAGACGGCAACCGGATTTCGGGTTGCGATCCAACGGGCTTCATGAATCCGGCGGAAGAGGGCACGAGCCTCGGGGTGCCACGACCACCAGAGGTTGTACGAGACGCGACGTAGCCCTTCGAGGCGAGGTGGGACGCGGAACGAATCCGGTGTCGGTAGCGTGCGCAGCACGACGGAGCTCGTCATCAGTTCGTATCCCCCCATCTGCCGGCTCCGCCCTACGACGGATCGTGGCACGGGCGGATTCTAGCGCCCGCCGCGCCCCTGTCGCTCGGCGTCCGTCTCGGGGTACGAGACTGGAGCAGAGAGCGCTGCGGTTGCCGCCGCTGAGTAGGCCGTATCGGCCGGGCTCGACGACCCCTTGACCGTGACCGACTTCGCACCGACCGGCGGCTGCTCTGTTGCCGGCAGGATCGAGCGACCGGGGAGCCGATGCTCCAGCTTCACCGTCACGTCGTAGTCCTCACAGATGTCGAGGAATGGATCTGGATCCATCATGTCGGGCGACTTGACTCCAGCGCCACCCCAGACGCCTTCGGCGATCAGCTCCATTGCCATGACGGGCATGACGCCCGTCTGCCAGGCGACCGGCTGCAGGTTGTAGCGACCCATCGTCTCCGCGGCATCGCACACCTGGTAGTGGAAGGTCTCACGTGGGCGGCCATCCTTTGTGCCGCTGACCAGGGTTCCAACAATCGCGCGGCCGACCATGCTCTTGCCGAGCGTGGATGGGTCTGGCGAGAGTGCGCCAATCACGTCGCGTGGTGCAACCTGCACACCCTTGACGTTGATCGGATTCTTGCCGTCGAGCCCGAGTCGATGCAGCAGCTGCAGCGTCTCAATGAAGTCGGCGCCAAGCGCGTACTTAAACGTAATCACGTCGGCTTTCATGCTCCGTGGCAGCTGCACGATCTCTTCATGCTCGACGTTCACACACATCACGGGGCCAACGCCTTCAGGGAAGACGAAGTCCTCCGGCTCGCTGAACGGCTCGCGCACTTCAATCTTGCCGTTGCGCCAAACGATCGGCGGGTTCAGGCACTCCTCGATAACAGTCCACAGGCTGAAGACCGTCGCAAATGGATAACCCTCAATGCGCAAGTCACCACCGTCGCGCACATGCACGGCCGAGATGTCGTCAAAGGTCCACTTCTTGGCGTACGCGGCGAAGATGTTGGAGAGCCCTGGGTCCATCCCCATGCCGATGAGCGCCAACTTGCCGCGGTCCTCCCAGAGCTTCTTGCGCTCCTCTTGATACGAGCCGAGCATTACCCCAGGGATGGTGTACGGATTCTGTACGTCAGGGACCGAGAGGCTCGTTGCCATGTCGATGTAGTGCACGCCGGCCTCGAGGGCGGCGTCGAACACCGCTGGAACAAAGCGTGGATCAACCGCGTTTAAGACGAGATCCGCCTTGGAGCTCGCGATGAGCTCCTTCAGCTGCGCGGCGTTCCCCGCGTCAACCTGGGCAACCTTGTAGCCAGCGCCGACCGCGTCGGCGACCGTGCGTGCACGGTCAAGGGAGTAGTCCGCAAGGGTGAGGGTGCCGAGCCACTTCTTTCCTTTGATGAGGTGGGCGATTGCCTCGCCGACCGTGCCAGTACCGACTAACAGAACGTTCATCGTTCAGTGCCTTTCACGTGGGGGCCCAGGAAGCCGGGCTGCACCCACACCAGAGGAGCCCTCAGAGGGCTCAACCCAGTTGCTACTGGCAGCCTACGCCTCCCCCCCGGGGGGTCGTCAAACGACCCGGAGTTCGTGCGGAGAGTTGTCTTATACTGGTCTCAGGCGACACATGCCGCCACAGGTGAAGTTGAAGGAGTGTCCAATGGACCCAATGATTCTCATCGTCGTACTTGTGGTCGTCGGCCTGGTGGTCGCCTCCTCCTACAACGGACTCGTCTCTGGCCGCAATCGTGTGAAAGAGGCGCTCGGCCAGATTCAGGTGCAGCTCAAGCGCCGCTACGACCTGATCCCAAATCTTGTTGATGCAGTCAAGGGGCAGATGGGCTTCGAGAAGGGTGTTCTTGAGAACGTCACCAAGGCGCGTGCCGCAGCGGTGAGCGCCGGTGCAAGCGGTGATACCGCCGGACAGGCGAAGGCCGACAACATGTTGACCGGCTCGCTCCGCACCCTCTTCGCGAATGTTGAGGCCTACCCCACACTAAAGTCGAACGAGAATGTCATTCAGTTGCAGGAGCAGCTGACGTCGACAGAGAACCAGATCGGCTTTAGCCGACAGCACTACAACGCCACGGTCCTTTCGTACAACAACTCGATCCAGACCTTCCCTGGGGTGCTCTTTGCGCGTACGTTCGGCTTTACCGCCAGCGAGTTCTTTGATGCCCCTGATGGCGAGGAGGCCGTTCCGAAGGTCAACCTCTCCTAGTCGGCCCGAGTCGACGAGATGGCAACCTTCTATGACCTTGCGGCGGAGAATCGGCGAAAGTCGCTGCTCCTCGTCTTGATCGTGGTGGGGATCCTGGCCGCCTTCGGGGCGAGCGCGGGGATCGCGCTGAGCGGCACCGTCGATGGCGGCGCCCCCTTCGCTCTCGGCGCATTCGTCGTGGGATTCCTCTTGACGCTCGGCGCCTACTTCGGTGGCGATAAGGCGGTCTTGGCCGCCGCTGGCGCTAAAGAGCTTGACCCGTCGGCTGGTCGAGAGGAGCTTGAGCTCGACAATATTGTGAATGAGCTCTGTCTCGCCGCGAACATCCCTAAACCGAAGGTCTACACCATTGACGATACGGCGCTGAATGCCTTCGCCACCGGGCGCGATCCGCAGCATGCAAGCATCGCCGTCACCGAAGGGCTCATGCGCACGCTCGATCGTGAGGAGATGAGCGGGGTGATTGCGCACGAACTTTCGCACGTGCGTAACTTCGATATTCGATACGGCTTGCTGGTAGCGGCGCTGGTCGGGTCGCTCGCACTGCTGAGCGACCTCGTGATGCGCTGGGCCTTCTGGGGTGGCGGCCGTCGTCGGAGTGACGACCGCGAAGGTGGGAACGCACTTCAGGCGATCTTTATCATCCTGACAATTGTGCTCGCGGTCCTTGCGCCGATCGCCGCACGACTCGTGCAGCTCGCGGTCTCTCGTCAGCGCGAGTACCTCGCGGATGCCTCGGGCGTAGAGCTCACGCGCAACCCGGCTGGTCTCGAACGCGCGCTGGCGAAGCTGGCCGGTGACAAGGAGGTTCTAGAGGTGGCGACGAAGGCCACCGCACACATGTACATCATCAACCCGGTGAAGCACTTCGAGCAGCGATCGGCAGGCTTCTTGGCGACGCATCCGCCGCTCATTGATCGCATCAATCGCTTGCGCGCCTTACGAAGTGCCAAGCCACTGGCGTCGGTGACCGAGGCCTAGTCGCGGCACTCCTTCACCCAGGCGGCCCACTCCGCTGGATAGACCTCGGAGTAGCGCGGCCCACTTCCTGAGTTATAGAGGCGGATCAGATCGCCGCGCCGTTCACACTCGGCGAGGTTTACCGCCGTGATCAGTAGGGCGACCAGGAGCGCGATGGCAATCCCCCCGACTGAGAGCCCAACCCAGAGGCCCTGCCGGTCGCCGTAGTCGTCCATGCCGCCTCCTTGCTATGGTGTGCGCAGATTTGCGCGGGAGTAGCTCAGTTGGTAGAGCACTTGCCTTCCAAGCAAGATGTCGCGAGTTCGAGCCTCGTCTCCCGCTCCACCCTCTCGCAGCGCGACTATCCGCGGGTGTCGGCGATGATCGCGCGCGAGATGCGCTTTGCGACCGCCAAGATCGTGACCATCGGATTGACGCCGAGTGCCGTTGGGAAGAGCGACCCATCCGCAACATAGAGGCTCTTGATCAGGCCAGTGTTGGCGTCACCGGTGCGTGGTCGTGCGGTTGAGCGAACTCGCCCCCATGGGTCACAGACATGCTCTCGCGCGTCAGAGCCCATGCGCGCTGTTCCCATCTGGTGTGCTGAGAAGACGGTGCCGCGGTTTGGTGCGAAATCGAAGCGCTCCAGCCGTCGCAGGTAGACTTCAAGCGCCTCAGGTCCGTCGTTGCGCCGCCAGCTCATCGGCGGCGATCCGGCCGCGATGATCTCGTTCGCACCCGCGGCCTGGGCCATCTGGGACATTGATCCCAGCGCGTGACGAAGTCCGCGCTCATCACGCGGTGTGGTGCGGTAGTTAATTTCGGCAAAGCCCGCACGACTCGTCGTAACGGTGCCGCCGGCATCATCTTTTACGATCGCCAAGAAGGGGGCCATGTAGCGGCCCAACTTCATGAGGCGCTCATGCTCACCACGAGAGGTCCACGGAATACCGAGGGCGAGAAGTCCAGGGTGACCTGGTGCGCTCTCAATGATGTAGCCGTTGCGATCCTCCTCAGGGCGAATGAACTGTGAGCTCTTCGCCGCCTGCATCGTGCCGCGCCACATCTCGAAGGGCTCGTCGAAGACCCCAGCGACCAGACTTACTGGGTGCAGTCGAAGGTTCTTCCCGATGGCGGGATGGGTGAGCCCGCTGCGCTGCAACAAGACTGGCGTGCGCAGTGCGCCGCCGGAGACGACCACCGTCTTCGCAACGATCTCAAGCGTTCGTGGTTTGCCAGCACGCGTTCCGAGCGTGGTGATCGCGCCTGTCGCTGTGCCGTTCTCGATCACGATCCGTTCCGCCTTGCAGTCAGGCAAGATGCGTGCGCCGCTGGCCGCCGCCTGCGCGAGGTGCAGGCGTAGTGACGACTGCTTCGATCCAACCTTGCAGCCGAACGGACAGGTCCCACAGTCATCGCACTCAGCACGGTTCATCTGAATGCGCTCACTGCTCCAGCCGAGCTTTTCGGCGCCGCGCATGATCGCGGCATCTTTCGGTGGCACGTTCTGGGAGTCCTTGGCGCCGATCTCCTTCAGCACCGCGTCAAGGTCGCTAGCGAATTCGCGTCCCGTAGCACCGGTGACCCCATGGTCACTCTCCCACTCCTCACGTACCGGTTCAGGAATCGGGATAGCGGTCATCCAGTTCACGGTGGTGCCGCCACCAACGGTGCCACCCGCAAGAATGGCGATGTGCGCATCGGCGGTGGCGGTGAAGCCAGAGTCAAGATAGAGGCGCTCGTAGGCATCGCGCTCCTTCGTCGGGAACGTCTCTTCGGTGTACAGCCCACCCGCCTCAATGACGAGCACTTCGCGTCCCGCAGCAGAAAGATCACGCGCAACGCTGCCGCCGCCAGCGCCTGAGCCGATCACCAACACATCGACGGCGATGCGCTCCGCAGGACCTGGATCGAATGCGGTGAGCTTGGTGACGTTAGAAGTCGCCTGATTAGGCGTTGGGTTGTAGCCGAGACCGCTCAGTCGCGTGCGAACAAGCGCGTCAGCTGGTTCGTCAGCATCGGAATAGGCAATGAATGAGAGGAGCTTACGGAAGACGGCCGCACCACTGCGGAGCATTGGCACAGGGTGCTGAACCCAGCGACGCAGGAACTCATCCCGCTGCGATGCCCTAAGGCTGCCGAATCGCGCAGGGCTCCCACCGATAAGCAGGCTGCCAACATGTGTATCAAGGAGATTGAGGACGAGCCGCAACTGGCCATGGAGGGCGGGGTCGACCACCTTGGCGATTGCCGTCTCCGCCGCGGCGGCGCGTGCAGTACCGCCGCCGGCGACGAATCCCTCCGCTAGGGCGGCGAGTGTCCGTCGCTGCGCCTCGCTAAAGATGCCCGCTTCGGGCGTCGAGGATGGCGCGGAAGTCGGTCGCTTAGCGGTAGTCATGCGGCATATCTTGCCTCTTTATGCGAGCGGCGGCTGACGGTGGCGCGTGACTGGGGTACGATCGGCACCGTTGGCGCGTGGCCAAGCGGTAAGGCACCTGCCTCTGGAGCAGGGGATCCTAGGTTCGAATCCTAGCGCGCCAGCCAACTTCAGTGCGACATGCACCCCTTAACGCAGCGTGTCGAGCCACCCACCCACGGCGCTGATAAACGCTGGCGCATCCTCCTCAAAGGCCACATGGCCGATCCCTGGCAGCACGACCCACTCCGCCTCGGGCAGGTCTGCATGGAGCACCTCGCCGCTCGCGAGCGGTACCCAACTATCGTCGCCACCCCAGAGGATGAGTGTTGGTGGCATGCCGGCTGCCGCGATCAGGCTCCCGATGGAGTCGGGGAGGGTGTTTTGAGCGCTGTCGCGAATGATGCCGAGCAGTGCCAGATCCCAATCAGCGAGGTTGGTGGAGGCGGCGTACCCGGCGACCAGGCCATAGCGGTTCACCACGCTTTTCACGGCGAATGCCGAGGAGAGCAGATCGGCAAACGTTGCGGGGGTGAAGGCGCTGCGAATCACAATGCGTGCGATGCGCCGGATTGGCGGCACATCGAGCAGTGCAGCGGCAGCGGACGGCGAACTACTGCCGCCGCTCTTCGGCTGCACGACGGCGGCATCGATGTACGCAATCCCTGCCACGCGCCCTGGAGCAAGGGCGAGCATCCAACTGATGACGTTGCCGCCCATGCTGTGGCCGAGTAGCACGGCGCGATCTACCTTGAGCTGGTCGAGGACCGCAAGGGCAAAGGTGGCCTGTGCCTTATGGCTGTAGTCGTGTCCCCATGACTTTTCGGAGAGACCGAAACCTGGAAGGTCAATGGCAATCACATGCCATCCGCGCGCGGCGAGCGGCGCCATCACATCGCGATATCCGAAGGTGCTGCCGCCGAATCCATGAATAAGGAGTAGGGCGGGGTCGCGCGGATCTCCCGCTTCGGCGACGACGCTTTGCACCCCATCCGCGGTGATGATGCGCGCGCCTGGGGCGGCGGCTGTTGCCAGCAGCGTTGCGGGGTCAACATCGGCACCACTCGGAATATCGACGAGGTAGGGGAGCGTGGTGAGGCTCACCAGCAGGACGAGGAGTGTGATCCCGATCGTGCGCAGAAGCTTCATGTCCACGAGGATAGCGCGCTGGTAATCGGGCGGTAATCTACGGCGCTAGAATGTTCGCATGAGCAGTACCCGCGTCCTCTTCCTCTGCACGCATAACAGTGCACGGTCGCAGATTGCTGAGGCGCTCCTGCGCTCGCGTGGTCGTGGCGCCTTCGAGGTGGAGAGCGCCGGCACCGAAGCGACGCTGGTTCGCCCCCATGCCCTTACCGTGCTGAGCGAGATCGGTATTGATGCGTCGGCCCAGACCAGCAAGACGCTCCACCAGTTCCTTGATGAGCCGTTTGACTATGTGATTACCGTCTGTGATGCGGCGAACGACGCCTGCCCCATCTTCCCCAATGGCGGACAGCGCGAGCACTGGTCGCTGCCAGACCCTTCAAAAGTTGGCGGGAGCGAGGAGCGTCAGCTCGAGGCGTATCGCGAAGTTCGCGACGATCTGGAATTGCGCATTATGGAGTTCATTCGCCAGGTTGAGGCGAACGCAAAGAGCTAGCGGCGACCTCGCTGTAGGCGAATCATCTGCGCCTTGGCGATCAGGTCGCGTGGGAAGTCAAGAAGGATCGGCTCGTAGCCGAGTGGAATCTCCATGTGCAGTCCAGCCTTCGTCAGTTTGCGCACCAGGCTCAACTTATCCATCTCGTCGGGGGCAACGAAGCTCACCGCCTCACCGAGTGCGCCAGCGCGACCGGTGCGGCCGATGCGATGCACGTAATCCTCAGGGTCGAAGGGGAGCTCGTAGTTGATGACCGCGGGGAGCGCCTCAATATCAAGTCCGCGCGCTGCGACGTCGGTGGCGACCATCACGCGCGCCTCGCCGGCCTTGAATGCGGCAAGGGCGCGGTTGCGCTGCTTCTGGTCCTTGTCGCCGTGAATCTCAACGACGGTATGTCCATCGCGATGCAAGAAGTCGCCGAGACGGTTCGCCTCGACCTTGCGGTTGACGAAGACGAGCGCCTGCTCCCACGTCTTGGTGCGCAACAGGTCGCTGAGCAGCTGTCGTCGGCGCCGATCATCAACGGCCATGATCACTTGGCGCACGTTCTCGTTCGTCTGGTTGCGCCGCGCGACCTCAACGGTAATCGGATCGCGAAGGAAGTCTTGTGCCAAGGCGCGAATCGGCTCAGAGAAGGTTGCTGAGAAGAGCAGGCTCTGACGCTGCTTCGGAATGAGCGCAAGGATGCGCTTCAGGTCGGGCATGAAGCCCATGTCGAGCATGCGGTCGGCTTCATCAAGCACCAGGATCGACACCTGCGAAAGGTTGACGGTCTTGGAGTTAGCGTGGTCGAGGAGTCGACCCGGTGTGGCAATGAGAATCTCGAGCCCAGCGAGGAGCATCTTCTGCTGTGGCGGCATCGGCACACCGCCGT
Organism: bacterium; assembly: GCA_037128565.1. Taxonomy (GTDB): domain Bacteria; phylum Chloroflexota; class Limnocylindria; order Limnocylindrales; family Limnocylindraceae; genus Limnocylindrus. The sequence goes on along the minus strand of JBAXWE010000007.1, from coordinate 21,032 downwards.
AGACGACACCACTACGCAACGGCAGGTGCCGGCCGTAGGTTGCGGCGCTTTCGGAGATCTGCACCGCGAGCTCGCGCGTCGGCGTGAGCACTAAGGCACGCACTGGGTGCCGCGCTGGGCTTGGCGATGAGGAGGACATCGGCTTTAAGAGCTGGAGGATTGGCAGCACGAAAGCGGCCGTCTTTCCTGTGCCGGTCTGGGCAGCGCCGAGAAGGTCGCGCCCCTGAAGTACGTACGGGATCGCCTGCGCCTGGATCGGGGTCGGCTCGGTGTACCCCTCATCGGCGACGGCTCGTAGGAGTTCGGGGGCAAGTCCTAGTTCAGAAAAATCGGGCATCAGTCGGTCAAGGGTAGCCGAGAGCGGGGTGAAGGGTGCGATGATCAGTGCGATGAAAGAGAGGGCAACGCTCCTTGGTGGTCTCGCGCCAGCGCAACCCCTCGCGGCCCGGATGCGCCCAACCTCCCTCGATGAGGTGGTCGGCCAGGTCGCACTGGTCGGGCCAGGTGCACCACTACGTCGACTTCTTGAGCGCGGCGAGGCGCCCTCCCTCTTGCTCTGGGGCCCACCAGGGAGTGGCAAGTCGACCCTCGCCGCCGTGATCGCTGCATCAATGAAGTCGGTACCCACAAGCCTCTCCGCGACGAGTGACGGCGTCGCCGAGGTGCGCAAGGCGGTCGCTGCGGCGATCGAGCGCCGTGAGCATGGCGAGCAGACGCTTCTCTTCATTGACGAGCTGCACCGCTTCTCGCGCACACAGCAAGATGCGTTGCTTCCACATGTGGAGGCGGGCACCATCATCTTGGTCGGCGCCACGACGGAGCCGCCACCACGTGCAATCTCGCCGGCGCTCCTCTCGCGGATGCGCACCTTCCGACTCGCGCCGCTCAGCAGCGACGACCTTGAGACGCTCTTGGACCGAGCACTTTCCGATCCTCGTGGTCTAAACGGCGCGGTACAGGTTGATGCCGATGCTCGCCGTCAGTTGGTGGGCTACGCATCTGGTGATGCACGGCGACTGTTGACACTGCTCGAGATGGCTGCGCTCATGACAACTGACGGAAACTTGATCACGCCGCGTGAAGTCCTTCTTGCTGCTCAAGATCGGAGCCTCCCGTACGACCAGTCTGGCGTCACGTCGGCGCTAATCAAAAGCATTCGCGGCAACGATCCTGACGCCGCAATCTGGTGGCTTGCGACAGCGCTAGAGGGCGGCGAAGATCCGCGAGTGATCGCGCGACGGCTGCTCGTCTCCGCATCAGAGGATGTTGGGAATGCGGACCCTGCGGCGCTCCCGCTTGCCGCGGCTGCGGCGCAAGTTGTTGAACTTGCCGGTTCACCGGAATGCGATTGGGCCTTGGCGCAGGCGGTGACGTATCTCGCCTCTGCGCCGAAGTCGCCACGCGCAGGTGAGGCACTCGCCGCTGCACGTGAGCAGATTGCCGCGAGCGGTCAACTTCCAGTCCCTGGCCATCTGCGGGCGTCAGCTAAAACGTATCAGTCGCCACACGCAGTTGGCGAACCGTTTGATATCGATCAGGAGTATCTGCCGCGCGAGATTGCGATGAGGCGCTTCTACGAACCGTCGGGGAGTGGTGCAGAGGCGGAGCTGCGTGATCGCATCGCCGCGCTGCGCGTCGCGCGCGCCAAGGGGACGAAGGCCTAGGCGAGTCCGTGCGCGAGCAGGAGCTCGCGATTCGCCAAAATCTCTGTCGTCGGCCCGTCGGCCACGATCACGCCGCGATCGACCACGATGCTGCGTGGGAATGCGGCGCGTGCAAGATCTAGGTCATGGGTGCTGACGATGAGCGTCTGCGTGAGTGACTGCAATAGCTCGATCAGTTCACGGCGCCCGCGTGGGTCAAGGCCAGCAGACGGCTCATCAAAAACCAAGATGCTCGGGTTCATTGCGAGGACCGTGGCGAGCGCGACGCGCTTTCGCTGACCAATCGAGAGGCGCATCGGCGCACGCTGTGCCAGGTCTAGTGCGCCAACGGCAGCGAGGGCTACCTCGACGCGGTCATGGATGGCGCCGGCGGTGAGCCCCATGTGCGTCGGGCCGAAGGCGACGTCATCCCACACGGTCGGGCTGAAGAGCTGGTCATCAGGATCCTGGAAGACAAGTCCGACCTCGGCGCGAACACGGCCAATCATTTCGTTCGCTACGTGCATTCCCGCGACATGCACGGTGCCGTGGGTTGGGCGATGGATCCCGTTGAGGTGCAACATCAGGGTGCTCTTCCCTGCGCCGTTCGGCCCTAAGAGCGCAACCTTCTCTCCGCCGGCAATTGATAGATCGATGCCGCGGAGTGCCTCGGTCCCGTCGGGGTAGCGAAAGTGCAGGTGGGAGATTGCGATACTGCCGTCTCCCGTTGGCTCGAGCGCCGCATCATGGGCGTGTTCGTGACCATGGGTATGTGGCAGCGCTGCCCCTGGATGCGTATGTGGGTGCTCGTGCTGCTCAGTCATGCGTTCAGCCTACAGTCGCGGCAGCAGCGCGCCGCAGAGTGAGAGGGTCAGTACGAGGACGAGGACGCCGATCACTTTAATGGTGAGGCGTGGATCAGCAGCTGGGAGCGTACCGACGGAGAGTGAACCGGTGGCCCCGCGCGAGGCGGCGGCCTCTTCAATACGCTGCGCGCGGGCGTAGGCGCGCAAGAAGAGTGAGCCGACGAGGTTCCCTGTCGTTCGGGCCCGCCACGAAATGCTTCCACCAGTTCGCTCTCGCCCCGTACCGACGGGGCTCGCTGAGCGCGAGGTGCGCGCTCGAAGCATGCGTCGCGCTTCATCCCGAAGGAGCTCGAGATAGCGAATCGTGAGGCCGGCACTGGTTGCAATCGCGTCGGGCAGTCTCATGCGGCGAAGCGCGGTGACGATCGTTGGCGCGTCAGCGTAGGTAATGAGCACGATGGAGGCCTGGACGCTCACCCAGGCCTTCAGCACGGCGGTGAGTGCGATGCGCAGCCCGGCGCCTGAGATGGTGAGGTTGAGGGGGCCCACGCTGCCGCTCCACAGCAGTTCATCGGTGCGCAAGAAGATGACGGGTACGGCGGCGAGAACAAACGGGAGGGCGATCGCGCCGCGCCGCGCGAGCCGAAGTGGCGCGATGCCAACGTATGCACCAGTAGTGATCACCGCGAACCAGCTGATCAGGATCGCAACGTAGGCACCCATCGGGAGGAGCGCAATGCTCAGAATGAAGAAGAGTGCAGCAACAACCGCAGCACGCACATCTCGGCCGCCAGGAATTACGCGACTCACTTGCCCCTCGTTCGCGAAGCTGCCAGTCGACTCAAACCGAAGAGGAGCCCAGCGATAGCGACTGCTCCGATGAGTGCTGCAACGATGGTTGAGGCCGTGCCGCTAAGTCCAGGGATGGAGTACCCAGCGAAGAGATTAAACCCTGCGCCAGACGTACCGTGCGAGAAGCCGAGCGCCTGAGCAACAGAGTTGAGCCCGTCGGGATTCGTCGACGCAAAGAGCGCAGCGAGTGAAATGACAGAGATGGTTGCGCCAGTACCCGCGGCCACACGGCGCGTGAGCGAGGTCGGTGATGGTGCGCTTTCGCCCAACAGATCTGGCGCTGTGGTGGCGATGAATGTGAGCGCAGCGACGGTGATCAGCCCTTCACCAACGCCGATGAGCGCATGCACACTCAGCATTGCGGGGAGGCCAACGGAGATATCCGTTGTGCCCGAAAGCCCCAACTGCAGCGTGGTGACGCCAGCTCCAGCCATGACGGAGAGCCAGCCGGCAACGCCAGCGGCACCGATTCGAGCGCTGCGGCCATCACCAAGCGTGAGGGCGAGCGCTCGGGCGATGAGGGTGCCCCCCAAGGTACCGATGATCCCCATGTTGAAGATGTTGGCGCCGAGCGCGAGCAGGCCACCGTCTTGAAAGAGGAGCGCCTGCACGCCGATGACCGTCGTCATCACGATCGTGCCGGCCCACGGTCCGAGCAGATAGCCGGCGAGAACCCCACCGAGTAGGTGTCCGCTCGTTCCTGCAGCGACGGGGAAGTTGAACATCTGGGCAGCAAAGATGAAGGCGCCGACGAGACCCATGAGGATCGGTCGGCCGGCCGCACCAGTCGTCTCGCGGCTCGCCGCCAATCGGCGCAGGGCAATGCCAACGATCACTGCGGTAAGGAGCCAGAGGGCGAGTGCCAACTGCGGCGCCAGGAAGCCGTCAGGGAGGTGCATCATATGAATCACCCTGACATTCTATCGCAACGCGTTGCAATAAGACTTCCCGTATCCTGCCTGGGATGAAGCAGACGCCCGATCGACAAGAGAGCCTCGCCACCCGCCTCCAGGCGGCGGTGCAGGGGCGCGGTCAGCGTTGGACCGAGCAGCGGCAGCTGATCGCCGACGTGCTCGCCGCCTCCGACGGCCACGCGACCGGTGCCGAACTGGTGGAGCGCGTGCGTGCGGCAGATCCGTCGGCAACCCCCTCAACCGTCTACCGCACGCTCGATCTCCTTGAAGAGCTGGGCTTTGCGACGCACCACCATGGGGTCGATGGGCGAGAGACCTATCACCTTGAAGAGGTTGTTGCGCACGGTCATGTGCACTGCCAGGGGTGCGGCGCTGAGGTGGAGCTTGACGCCGCCGCCGCGAAGCCGATCCTCGCGGCGATCGAGCGGGTCACCGGCTACAGCGCTGACCTCGACCACCTCTCGCTCCAGGGGCGCTGCCCCGCGTGTAGGGCCGCCGCTGCGCGGTAGACTCAGCGCGATGGCGCGCCGCATGCGCGCCGCACAAGTCAAGTAAGGATGGACCCATGGCTGAGAAGTTGAAGATCACATACGCGACCCTGAACGACTCCAATGAGGAGATCCACGTTGGCTACGAAGCCGGCCTTGCGCAGGCTCGCGACCTGATGGGCGGCTCACACGGCAACTTCATCAACGGCAGCTGGTCCACCGCAGGCGACACCTTTGTGAAGAAGTCACCAATTGATGGCAGCGTCGTGGGCACTTTTAGCAAGGGCGATCGCAGCACCGCAAAGTCCGCCATCGCCGCGGCGAAGGCGGCCTACCCAGCCTGGTCGAAGCGCCCATGGCAGGAGCGCGTCGCACTGATCCGCGCGGCCGCTGAGCTGATCAGCGAGCGACAGTTCCTCTACTCCGCACTCCTCTCCATTGAGGTTGGCAAGAATCGCCTCGAGGCACTCGGCGACGTTGAAGAGACCGCCGACTTCTTCCGAATTTATGCAAGTGAGGTTGAGCGCAACAAGGGCTACGTCCACACCATGGGGAACCTTGGTGACGCAAAGGTCGAAACAACGACAGTCCTCAAGCCGTACGGCGTGTGGGCAGTGATCAGCCCATTCAACTTCCCCTTCGCCCTGATGGGCGGGCCAGTTGGTGCCGCACTTGTTGCCGGCAACTCGGTCGTGCTGAAGCCTTCGTCTGAGGCGCCACTCTCGGCGGTGCTGCTCGCGCAAGCAATTAGTGAGGCAGGAATTCCTGCTGGTGTCTTCAACATGGTGATGGGGCCAGGCGAAAGCGTTGGCGCAGAGCTGCAGGAGAACCACGATGTCTCTGGCATCACCTTCACCGGCTCAGCTGAGGTGGGCATGCAGGTATACCGATCATTTGCGAAGAACTATCCGAAGCCCGTCATTGTTGAGATGGGCGGAAAGAATCCAACGATCATCTCCAAGAAGGCGGATCTTGAGAAGGCCGCCGAAGGGGTCCTTCGCTCTGCGTTCGGTCTCGGTGGCCAGAAGTGCTCGGCGAATAGCCGTGTCTATATCGAAGCGTCGGTGCATGACGAATTCGTGAAGCATCTCGTTGAGAAGACGAAGGCGCTGAAGGTCGGCGACCCAACGGTTCGCGGCGTCTTCCTTGGGCCAATCATCAACCAGCGCTCCGTCGACACATTCCTTCAGGCCTGCGATGAGGCGAAGCGTGATGGGACCATCGAGATCGGCGGCGGCCGCCTGACCGATGGTGATCTCGCCAAGGGCTTCTATGTCGCACCGACCGTGGTGACCGGGCTCCCGGCAACGCATCGTCTCTTTACGGACGAGCTCTTCACGCCGTTTGTTGCGGTGGCGAAGGTCGCCTCGTTCGAAGAGGGGATCGCCCTCGCGAACAAGAGCGAGTACGCCCTCACTGCCGGTTGCTACACCGAGGATGAGGCTGAGATCAAGACCTTCCTCGACACCATTGATGGTGGCGTCATCTACGTGAATCGCCGCGTGGGTTCCACGACTGGCGCATGGCCGATGGTCCAGCCGTTCGGCGGCTGGAAGAAGTCGGGCACGACGGGGAAGTCGGGTGGCGGCCTCTACTACGTGCCGCAGTACCTGCGCGAGCAGAGCCAGACGATCGTCCGCTAAACGGGGGATCGCCTCATATACACTCCGCATACAAAGCATCCATAGGAGGGGCACCATGACGATCGCCGAGAAGCCTGCAGCCTGGCCAGCCACGCTGCCGCACCTGGTCACGAAGGTGCCAGGGCCAAAGGCGCTCGCCCAGGTTGCGGCTGATCAGGCGGTCGTCTCCGGAAGCTTGCCGCGCGCCTATCCGTTTGCTCCAGTCCGCGGTTTCGGGATGGGCGTTGAGGATCAGGACGGCAACGTCTTCCTCGACTTCTGCGCTGGCATCGCCGTGAACTCCACCGGTCACTGTCACCCGCGCGTGGTTGATGCAATCGTGCAGCAGGCGCAGCGCCTCTTGCACTACAGCGCATCGGACTTCTACGAGCAGCGCTACCAGGAGCTCGCCTCGGCACTCGCCGCATCGGCACCATGGAAGGGGCCATCAAAGGTCCTTTTGCAGAACTCAGGGACCGAAGCGGTTGAGGCCTCCATTAAGTTGGCGCGCTACATGAGCGGTCGCCAGTGGATCGTCGGCTTCGTCGGTGGCTTCCACGGACGAACCCTCGGCGCACTCACGCTGACAAATTCCAAGGCGAAGTACCACGCGCACTTTGGCCCACTGGCACCAGGCTTCCTCCATGTCCCATTCGGCAGCGAAGGTCTCGATGAACTTGAAGAGCGCATCATTGCGCGCACCATCCCTGGTGACGAGATCGCCGCGTTCGTTGTTGAGCCAGTGCAGGGCGAGGGTGGCTACATCGTCCCTGATAAGGACTTCTTTCCACGCCTGAAGGCGATTGCCGACAAGTACTGCATCGCTATCGTTGTTGACGAGGTGCAGTCCGGCGCCGGTCGCACCGGCAAGATGTGGGCGATTGAAAACTTTGGCATCGAGCCCGACATCGTCGCCGCGGCGAAGGGTCTCGGCTCAGGGATGCCGATTGGCGCAGTGATTGCCAAAGAGCATTGGATGCGCTGGAAGCCCGGCTCGCACGGCTCAACGTTCGGTGGTAATCCAGTAGCCGCAGCCGCGGCTATCGCCACCCTGGAAGTGATTCGCGATGAGAACCTGATGCAGAACGCGGTCGATCGCGGAGCACAGGCGGTCAAGGGTTTGCGTGCAGGTCTTGCCGGGAACACGCATGTCATCGACATTCGTGGCATCGGCCTCATGATCGGCGTCGACTTCACCGATGGCGACATTGCTGGCGAGGTTGAGGTCGAGGCGTTTGAGCGCGGCCTCCTCGTGCTGACCTGCGGCGACCGCGGCGTGCGCATGAGCCCACCACTCGTCGTCAACGAAGCCGAAATGAATACCGCGATCCGCATCTTCTGCGAGGCCGCAGCGGCAGTCGCCGCACGGCACTGAGCGAGCGCCCATGCGCGGGCCTCTGACAGCCTTCGCAGGAGAGACCAGATGAGCGCCTCAAAACTCGTGGACATGCGCACGGCGATTGCCGCGCATGTGCACGACGGCGATACGGTGGCGATCGAAGGATTTACCCACTGCATCTCGTTTGCGGCGGGGCACGAGATCATTCGACAGGAGCGCCGCAACCTCACGCTGGCGCGCATGACGCCTGACCTTGTCTACGACCAGATGGTTGCCGCAGGTTGCGCCAAGAAGTTGATCTTCAGCTGGCTCGGCAACCCTGGCGTCGGCTCGTTGCACGCAATTCGCCGGCGTACCGAACCGGCGGCACTCGCCCCCGGCGAGTCTCTGCTTGAGATCGAGGAGTACAGCCATCACGGCATGGTCGGTCGCTATGTGGCCGGCGCACATCGCCTTCCGTTCTATCCACTACGCAGTTACTCCGAGAGTGACCTGCCGAAGGTGAATCCACTGATTCGCACGGTGCAGAGCCCGTTCGGCGGTGAAGAGGTCTACGCCGTTCCACCACTCAACCCCGATGTCACGATCATCCATGCGCAGCGCGCCGATGCAGAGGGGAACGTACAGATGTGGGGCCTGCTCGGATGCCAGAAGGAGGCGGCCTTCGCTGCGAAGCGCGTGATCGCCGTTGTCGAAGAGATCGTGCCGACAAGTGTGATTCGCGCCGATCCGAATCGAACCATCATCCCTGGGCTCATCGTCAGCGCCGTCGTCTGCGAGCCGTTCGGTGCGCACCCCTCGTACGTGCAAGGCTCGTACGATCGCGACAACGCCTTCTACCGCGAGTGGGACACCATCAGCCGCGATGCCGCCGCCACCGAGGCGTGGCTCCAGGAGTGGGTCTACGGCGTTCCCGATCGCGCGGCGTATGTGGCGAAGTTCGGCGCCGACTACTTCAAGGGGCTCACGCCAACCAGCGCCCCATCTGGTTCAGTCGACTACGGAGACTACCGATGAGCGGACAGCGCCCAGCCAGCAAGAGCGAGCTGATGGTCGTCGCCTCGGCGCACGCGCTGACCGGAAAGCGCGTCTGCTTCGTGGGGGTCGGCCTCCCGAACATCGCCGTGAACCTTGCCAAGCGCACCGTCGCGCCTGAGATGGAGCTGGTCTACGAGGCGGGCGTCTTCGGCGCAAATCCCGCACGACTCCCGCTTTCCATCGGCGACCCAACGATCGTCACCGGCTCCACCGCCACCGTTTCCATGCACGATCTCTTTGGCCTCTACCTGCAGGGCGGACGCATCGATGTGGGCTTCCTCGGCGGTGCGCAGATCGATCGCTTCGGCAACCTCAATACGACGGTGATTGGGAACTACGCCGCACCAAAGACGCGCCTACCAGGATCAGGTGGCGCGTGTGAAATTGCCATCAACGCCAAAGAGATTCTGGTGATCATGCGCCAGAGCACACGCAGCTTTGTAAAAGAGCTCGACTTCCGTACCTCTCCAGGAAATCTTGGCGGCGCCGTCGCGGCGGCGAAGACGCGCGCAGCGCAAGGGTGGGGCGGCAGCGGACCATCGGGTGTGATCACCGATCTCGGCGTCTACGGATTTGATGACGACGGGGAAATGGCGCTGCGCAGTTTGCACCCTGGCGCAACGCTTGATGAGGTGCGTGCATCCATCGGATGGGAGATTCGTATCCCGCAGAACGTTCCCACCACGCCAACGCCAACTGATGAAGAGCTGCGCCTGATCCGTGAAGAGCTCGACCCCACTGGTGCGTACGTTTCGTGAGTAGCGGCAAGATCTTCAGTCGCGGCGGCGCCGCACTCCCTATCGCCGAATCTGGTGACGGCGCCTACATCACCGACAACGCTGGTCGTCGCTACCTCGATGCCGCAGGCGGCGCCATCGTCGTGGGGATCGGTCATGGCCGAGGCGCGGTTGCTGACGCCGCTGCGGCACAGATGGCAAAGATTGCGTACGCGCATGGGAGCGCCTTCACCGCCGAGGCGCTCGACACCTGGGCGAGTGAGGTTGGTCCACTGCTTCCAATGAAGGACCCGTCGCTCTATCCGGTCTCTGGCGGTTCGGAGGCTGCGGAGACGGCACTCAAGATGGTACGCGCCTACTGGTTGGCGCAGGGTGAGCCCGATCGCACGGTAGTAGTGAGCCGCTGGGGGAGCTATCACGGCAACACGCTCGGCGCACTTGACCTCTCGGGTCGCACGGGGCTGCGTCGCCCGTACGAGCCGTGGCTCGGGCGTTTTGAACATGTCTCCGCCCCGTATTCGTATCGCGCGGGTCACCACGGCGCCAATGCGATTGCCAGCGGCGCCGAAGCGGTCGCCGAACTTGACGCGCTGCTGAACCGCGTCGGCCCAGGACGCATCGCCGCCTTTGTTGCCGAGCCAATCGCGGGAGCAACGCTCGCCGCCGCCGTGCCGCCCGACGACTATTGGCCAGCGGTCAGCGCCTGGTGCGCCCGCAACAAGGTGTTGCTCGTTGCCGACGAGGTGATGACTGGATTCGGACGCACGGGGACCTGGTTCGGAGCGAACCATTGGAACCTGCAGCCCGACCTGCTGCTCGCCGCGAAGGGGGTGACGAGCGGCTACTGGCCGTTCGGCTTTGTTGCCGCTGCCGCCCATGTTGCCGAGCCGATCGTGGCGAGCGGGTTCGTGCACGGCTTCACCTACAGCCACTCAATCCCTGGCGCCGCCGTCGCACGTGCTGTGTTGAAGATTCTGCGCGATGAGAACCTAATTGAAGCTGCCGCTACCCGAGGTGCTCAGCTTCGCGCTGCGCTCACAGAAGAGTTGGCCAACGATCCGTGGGTCGGCGAAATCCGCGGACGTGGCCTCCTCCTCGGAATTGAACTTGTTGCCGACCGCGAGAGCAAGGCGCCACATGCGCGCGCCAAGCGCGTCACCGAGCGTGTGCTGGCGCACGCCAAGAACGCGGCCGACATTGGCCTGCTCCTCTATAGCGCGACAGGCCAAGCGAACGGCGTTGACGGTGACCAGCTGGTGCTCGGCCCGCCGTTCGTCATCGGTGACGAGGAGATTGCGCGCATCGCGCGCGGCACTGCCGCGGCGATCCGTGCGGTGCGCGACGAGGCTTAGGCGTTAATCGAGAGGGTGATCTCAACGTTCCCCGCGAGTGCTGCTGAAATTGGGCAGCCACCCTTCGCCCCTTCGGCAAGCTCCGCAAACTTCGCGGCATCAAGGCCAGGCACGTCACCCTTGAGGGTAAGCGCTGACTTCGTCACGCGCCAACCAGCTTCGACCTTTTCAAAGGTCACAGTCGCCGAAACGTCGAGCTGCTTGGCTGGCGTGTTGTTGCGGGCGAGGCCGCCGGAGAGCGCCATCGCAAAGCACGACGCGTGCGCCGCAGCGAGCAACTCCTCAGGCGAAGTTGCGCCGCCATGCTCCTCGGAGCGGCGGGGCCAGCTGACGGGGAGTGCACCGATCGCACCGCTCTCAAACGAGGTGATAGATCCGGAGCCCTCAAGAAGTGAGCCGTTCCATGTGGCGGTCGCCGTTCGCGTGGTCATGATTAACCCCCCTTAACGCTAGTTTGGCCCCGCAGCATCCTTGACGGGATTCCGCGATACTACGCCTGTTGGGCGCTACCGCCCACTCCATTCGGCAGTAGAGGGGGTTCCATGTTCTTCCTAACCAAGCTCGCGGTCGCCCGACGCAGCGTGACCATCCTTATCGCACTCGCAATCTTCGGCGGGGGCGTGGCGAGCTGGGGGAGCTTGAAGCAGGAGCTGCTTCCAAACATCGACTTTCCAATCATTACCGTGATCGCGCCATATCCAGGCGCAGGCACCGCCGATGTCGCTGAGCAGGTGGCCGCACCGATTGAGGCTGCAGTGGCCTCGGTCGCGGGCGTTGAGTCGCTCCGCTCCGTCTCAACGACTGGGCTCGGATTCGTCTCTGCCCAGTTCGCGTACGGCAGCGACGTCAAGGAGATCGTGCGCCAGATTCAGGCGGCGATCGATAGCTCGCGCCTCCCCTCGGGCGTCACCCCTGTCGTCCGTAACTTCAACATCAACTCATCTGCAGTCGTTATCGCTACCCTCACCCCGAAGGGCGACACAACGTTGACCGAGCTGGCGGCGCTTGCGCAGAGCGAGCTCATGCCGAGCCTTCGTGGGATCACTGGCGTCTCAGCCGCCGACCTTTCAGGCGGCAGTGAGAGCCAGGCCTACATTGCGCTCAGCGCGGCCAAACTCGCCGCGACTGGTATCAGCATGGCGCAGGTCCAAGGGCTCATTCAGGCGAACAACTTGACCTATCCAGGGGGGCAACTCCCGCTCGGTAGCACCCTCGTGCCGGTGTCGGCGACCGGTCGCTTCACCTCTCTCGCCGACCTCGAGAACCTAATTGTTGGGGGCGGAGTCTCGCCAACAGGTCAGCCGTACCCCGTCTTCTTGAAGGATGTTGCGACCGTGGCCCTCGCCGAGGTGCATACCACCGGCTGGTCCGAGACGAACGGCACCCCAGGCCTCACTATCAGCGTGAATAAGTCGGCTGATGCCAATACGGTGACCACCGCTCAGAGCTCGATCACTGCGATTGAGAAGTTTGCCGCTGCGCACTCGGCGCAAGTGAAGCACTCCGTCGTGACCGATTCTTCGACCTTCATTATTGATTCCATCAATTCGCTAGTGAGGGAGGGTGGCCTTGGTGCCGCCTTCGCCGTCATCGTCATCTTCGTCTTCCTTCTCAACCTCCGCTCAACGATTGTTGCTGCGGTGAGCATTCCACTCAGCGTCTTGGCGGCGATCATCCTAATGTCGACGACGGGGATCACGATCAACATCATGACCCTCGGCGGCCTCGCGGTAGCGGTCGGTCGCGTGGTCGATGACTCAATTGTGGTGCTCGAAAACATCTACCGACACCGCAGCCAAGGGGAGCCGATCGGCGAGGCGGTGCTTAGCGGCACGCGCGAGGTTGCCTCGGCGATTACCAGCTCGACCATCACGACGATTGCGGTCTTCTTGCCCCTCGGCGTGGTGGGCGGTCTGATCAGCCAGTTCTTCCTCCCATTCGCGCTCACTGTCACCTACGCACTCCTCGCCTCGCTCGTAGTTGCGCTCACCGTTATCCCGGTGCTCGCCTACTTCCTGGTGAAAGTTAAAGGCGCGAAGGCGACCATTCCATATGCGGTCGATACCGATCGCGAAGAGGTCTCGTTCTGGGGCCGCATGTATCTGCCAATTCTCGGGTTGGCACTGCGACGTCGTGCCACCAAGGTCTTGACCTTGCTGATCGCGTTCAGCCTCTTCCTCGGCGCAACCTCGCTTGCAAGCCACATTCCAACGCAGTTCCTCAATAGTGGCAGCGACAAGGTCCTGACCATCACGGTCAATCCGCCAGTTGGTACCTCAACCGATCGTGTCCTTACGCGCAGCCGGGCGGCATACGAGATCCTCGCCAAGGATCTGTCAGTGAATTTGGTCACCACGTCAATCCCAAGCGCCGATGCCACAGGGACCCAGACGCTCGTGGCCGCGACCACAGGACGTGCACCAAATGCTGCACGGATGACGGTGCGCCTCTCCGCCGATACCGATCTCGCAGTGGCGAAGACCCGCCTTGCCAATGAGTTGGCAGAGGTTGGAACATCCGGCTGGACTGTGACGATTGAAGAGGTTGGCTTCGCCGCCGGCTCCAATGCCATATCGGTGATCATTACCGGCGACCGCGCCGCTGATGTTGAAGCGGCCTCCGACCTGCTCGTCACGAAGCTCGCCGCAAATAGTGATCTAGCGAACGTCAAGAGTGATCTCGTGAAGGCGGGTCGCCAGATTGAGATCACCGTGAATCCCTCCAAGGCCGCGATGGCCAGTCTCTCTGCGGCGCAGGTTGCCGGAGAGGTGCGCAACCTCCTCGTTGGTGCTCAGCTGGGCCAAATCTCCATTGACGGTAGCAAGGTCAACCTCTCAATCAAGGTGGATAGCAGTTCGGTCAGCGACCTTGCGACGCTCGGTGCGTATCTCGTCGGCGGCGCCAGAAAGGTGCCACTGAGCAGCATCGCCACGATTGAAGAGATCTCTGTGCCATCGAGCATCACTCGCATTGATCAGGCGCTTGCCGCCAACGTAACTGGCGAGATTGCCGTTGCGGACACGGGCGCCGTGAATGCCGCTGTCAAGTCAACCGTCACCGATCTACAGAGCGCAGGGAAGCTCAGCAAGGTCAGCGTGCGACTCGCAGGCGTAACCGAGCAGCAGAATCAGTCGTTCAGCGGGCTCTTCACGGCTATGGCCGTCGCGATCCTGCTGGTCTACCTCACCATGGTGCTGGTCTTCAACTCGCTCGTTGACCCGCTCGTGATCATGTTCAGCCTGCCACTCGCGGTGGTCGGTGCCTTCCCAGCACTCTTAATAACAAATCGCCCGATCGGCATCTCAGCTCTGATCGGCTTCCTGATGCTCATCGGTATCGTGGTGACGAACGCCATCGTGCTGCTCGACCGCGTCGAGCAGCTGCGACATGAAGGGGTGCCGACCAAGGATGCACTCATGCGTGCCGGCGCAACGCGTGTCCGCCCGATCCTGATGACTGCGGTTGCGACGATCTTGGCGCTTCTGCCGCTCGCGGCGGGGCCGAGCGAAGGGTCGATCATCGCCGCCGAGCTTGGCACCGTGGTGATTGGTGGACTCCTCTCATCGACGCTCCTCACCCTGCTCGTTGTGCCAGTGGTGTACAGCCTGGTTGATGGGCTCAAGGTGAGCCTCTCGCGCGGCGAGCGGGCAAAGGTCGCCTGATCGGGGTTCCAGGCCAATCCTGATAGGATCAGTCGGGATTACCCCGCACGGTCCAGCAGGGAAGAGGAGGCTCCATGACGGTCGCCAAGGAGACGGTTCGCGACGAACGGGAGCAGTACGCCTTTCACGACGACATCACCTACCTGCGCGAGACGAAGGCCGGCCTGACCGAGGCCACGGTCCGGGAGATCTCAGCAACGAAGGACGAGCCGGCCTGGATGCTGGAGTACCGCCTCCGCGCCTTTAAGCACTTTGAGTCCCGTGCCATGCCGATGTGGGGTGGCGATCTCACCAAGCTCGACTTCTCGAAGATCGTCTACTACCGCAAGCCATCCGAGCGCGAAGAGAAGTCATGGGACGACGTCCCCGACCAGATTAAGAAGACCTTCGAGCGACTCGGCATCCCTGAGGCGGAGCGCAAGTTCCTCTCGGGAGTTGGCGCGCAGTACGACTCCGAAGTCGTCTACCACTCTGTGCGCGAAGACTTGCAGAAGCTCGGCGTCGTCTTCATGGGTACCGACCAGGGGATGAAGGAGTACCCAGAGATCTTCAAGAAGTACTTCGGCACCGTCGTGCCGGCAGAAGACAACAAGTTCGCCGCCCTCAACTCAGCTGTCTGGTCGGGCGGCTCGTTTGTGTACGTGCCGAAGGGTGTCGAGGTGCCGCTCCCACTGCAGGCCTACTTCCGCATTAATGGTCAGAACACCGGACAGTTTGAGCGCACGCTCATCGTTGTCGACGAGGGTGCAAGCCTCCACTATATCGAAGGCTGCACAGCACCAAACTGGGCAACCGACTCACTGCACGTCGCCGTCGTTGAGGTGATTGCACTTCCGGGGGCCAAGGTTCGCTACACCACGATTCAGAACTGGTCGAACGATGTCTACAACCTGGTGACGAAGCGCGCGCACGCGCACGCTGGCGCCACCGTTGAGTGGATCGACGCCAACACGGGCGCGCAGCTCACCATGAAGTACCCAGGCATCTACCTGCTCGGCGAGAAGGCGCACGCCGAAATCGTCTCCGTCGCCGTCGCCTCGAAGGGGCAGCATCAGGACACTGGCGCGAAGGCGGTGCACCTTGCACCGAACACCACCAGCCGTATCGTTGGTAAGTCGGTCTGCAAGGATGGCGGCGTCGCAACCTATCGCGGCACCGTTCGCGTGGCGCCTGGCGCAACCGGTGTGACCACCAGCGTGCGCTGCGACGCGCTGATCCTCGACGAGGGGAGCCGCTCAGAGACCTATCCGTACATCGACATCCAAGAGGACGACACCTCAATGAGCCACGAGGCGACAGTCGGTCGCGTCTCCGATGATCAGATCTTCTATCTGATGAGCCGCGGGATGACGGAGAACGAGGCGACAAACCTTATCGTTCAGGGCTTCCTTGAAGTCTTCACCAAAGAGTTGCCGATGGAGTACGCCCTTGAGTTCAATCGCCTGATTCGACTCGAGATGGAGGGGGCCCTCGGGTGACCCGCCGCGCTCTCGCTGATCTTCCCCTTGAGTGGGCGACAACCGACGCGATCACCAAGCTGAGTCAAGGGGGCGCCGGTCTACCTGAACGCACGGTGGCACTCGCAGCGTTTCATGCTCTGCCAACAGAGTCGAACCTGCTCTTCACTGGATATGTCGACTTGCGAGCGGCGGAGGTCGAGCAGGCAGCGCCCGCTACCCTCTCTCAGGAGATTCGCTCGCTACCCGCCTCTATGCTGCCAGAGGGCGCTGCAGCCATCATTGAGATCTCGAGCGCAGGTATCGGCGCGTTCCTTGGGGCTGAGGCGACCGCCGCTGGCCTGGGTGTCACTCCGCTCAGCCTATCTGCGCCACTCGCTGGCGCGAGTGAGGATCGCACCGCGGCGCTAATCGCTGCGCTTTGGAATACCGGGGTCGCAATCACCCTCAATTCCGGTCGCCTGAGCGCGCCGATCATTATTCGCGTCGTTGCCCCAGAGGCTGGCTCGTCACTCCTGGCGCGCATCGCCGTGCAGCTTGGCGAGGGTGCCCACGCCTCAATCGTGGAAGAGATCAGCGGAAGTGCCGCGGCGGCGGGCGTCGCCACATCGCTGCTGGCGACCAGTAGTGAGGTCACCCTCGGCGCGCGTGCGACACTCTCGCTCTCGTCGATCCAAGATCTTCCTGAAGATCGCGCGTATGTATCGGTGCGTCGCCACACCTTTGGCGAGAAGGCGCAGTTGCAACTCGCGGTGGCCCAGGTCGGCGCACGACTGGTGCGCGGCCGCATTGATCACCTCCTTGAAGGCGACGGCTCTGGCGTTCGCCAAGTCGAGGTGGTCTTCGGTGCCGGCGATCAGATTCACGACCTTACGACCTATAGCCTGCACTCCGGCCAGAAGACGGTTGGCGACCTGTTGGCGAAGGGCGTATTTGCGGGGAACGCGCGCGGCTACATCAAGGGGGTCACGACGATTCCGCGCAGCGGGCGTGGCACCAACTCGTACCTTGGTGAGTTCGGCATGCTCCTCTCGAAGACGGCGCGCAGCGTTGCGATCCCATCACTCTGGATCGACCAGCCAGACTGCGAGCGCGCGGCGCACGGCAGCTCCGTCGGCCCGATCGATCCAGCCCAGATCTTCTACCTTCGCTCGCGCGGCCTTACAGATGCCGAAGCGCGCCGCACGATCGTGATGGGCTTCTTGGAGCCCGTCGTTGCCGCACTCCCGCTCGAGGCAGAGGCTGAGCGCCTGCGCGAGGTGCTTGCGATAAAGCTTGACGGCGCGCTGGCGAAGCAGCCTGCGGCACTCGCCTCCTAAACTCACTCCATGCCAGCTGAGCGTCTCTTCCCCGTAGTAGAACTGCCCGACGGCACGATGCGCCTCGCCTGGCCAGGTGGCGCCGCCATCCTGGTGGTGAATCGCGGCGGCAAGCTGTTAGCGGTCGACGGCGTCTGTACCCATGAGTACTGCGAGTTGGATCGCGGCTTTCTCTCACCAGCCACCGTTGATCGGCCGACTGTGACCTGCCCGCTCCACCTCTCGCGATTTGACCTGGAGAGCGGGGAGCCCCTCGATCCACCCGCCGAGATTCCTCTCGGAGTTCACGTGGTGAGCGTTGACGAACAGGGGTGGGTGGTTCTTCAAACCTAGCGCCGCACAGCGCGCTACGATGGGGGCGACGCGCATCACGTGTGCGCAAGAGGGGAGCCCCAATGCAAGAGATCAAGGATCGCGCCGCAAGCATCGCCGGCCTCGCCTTAGAGCGCGATGCAATCTTCTTGTACGACGCCCTCGCCAAGATTGAGAAAGATCCTGCGCGTCGCAGCGCCTTTGAACGCATCGCCACCAGTGAGCGTCGCCACGCCGCCATCTGGGAGGCGAAGCTCCTCAGCCTCGGCGAGCAGGTGCCCGCCCCCAAGCGCCCAAGTTGGCGCGTGCGCCAGATCACACTCCTTGCGCGACTCTTCGGCACACGTGCCGTGAGCGACATGGTCAAGGCGCTCGAAGGGTACGAAGAGGAGGTCTACGGCGCTCACAGCGACGTTCCAGAGGTCACCGACATTGCCGCCGATGAGGCGAAGCATGCCGACATCTGGCGTGAACTTGATTCCGGAAAGGCTGCCGGCACCGGGAAGAGTGATGCCGCGCACCGCGGCGCACTAGAAGAGACGAAGGCTCGCGAGCCGTGGCACCGCGCTGGCAACAGCGGCACAGTCCGCGCCACGATATTCGGCGTCTCCGATGGCCTTGTCTCAAATGCCGCCTTGGTGATGGGCATCGCGGGGGCAACCACGGCCAGCGGCCAGGGCGGCTTCGTGGTGCTCGCCGGCGTTGCAGGACTCCTTGCCGGCGCGTTCAGCATGGCGGCGGGCGAGTACGTCTCGATGCGCAGCCAGACCGAGCTTCTTGAGCGACAGATTCAACTAGAGCGCGCCGAGCTTGAAGCGATGCCCGAAGAGGAGGAGGCCGAAATTGCGGCGATCTATCACGCGCGTGGCTTCCCTGATGACGAGGCGAAGTCGATTGCAAAACGGTTGATGGCCGATCCAAAGATCGCGCTCGAAACGTTGGTTCGCGAAGAGCTTGGACTTGATCCAGAGGAGCTTGGGTCGCCCTGGGGTGCCGCGATCTTCTCGTTTATTGCCTTTGCGATTGGTGCATTCATACCGCTCCTGCCATTTATTCTGCTCACCGGTTTCACCGCGCTGCTCGTGAGTATCGCCTTGACGGCGGCGGCGCTCTTTAGCGTAGGTGCCGCCGTGAGCCTGCTGACCGGTAAGTCTGCAATCTATACAGGGCTGCGCCAGCTTGCCATTGGCGCCGCTGCAGCAGCGATCACCTATGCAGTTGGATCGCTGATTGGGGTCAACGTTTAAATGTTGCCGCTGCCACCAGATTCGATCTTGATCGCGCTTGGACCAATTGTGATTCGCTGGTACGGCGTGCTGTACGCGGTCGGCCTCTTGGTTGCATATCAATTCATGGTGCGCGAGGCGCGTCGGCGTTCATTGAACGAGAAGCTCATCCTTGATGGACTCATCATCATTTCCATCGCGGCACTTGCTGGGGGTCGCCTCTATCACGTGATTGACGCCTGGGATCGCCTGTACGCGTCGAATCCGATCTCCGCAATCATTCCGCCGTATGAGGGGCTTGGTGCACCAGGCGGACTCATCACCGGCACGATCGCACTGGTCGTGATCTTGCGCCGATGGCGCCAGGAACCGTGGGGTTGGGTTGATGTTGCCGGCCCAGCGATCTTGGTCATGCAAGCCATTGCACGCTGGGGGAACTGGTTCAACCAGGAGCTCTACGGCGCCCCGACAGATCTCCCCTGGGGACTCGCGATCGATTGCGCCCACCGTGCCGTCAGCGTCTCGTGCGCAACGGTCGGTGAGTCGGCGACGTTCCATCCGCTCTTCCTCTACGAGTCACTCTCGGGCTTTGCGGGAGCGCTGCTCCTCCCCGCGCTCGCGCAGCGGCTGAAGGGCCGAATCATCCCGGGGATGATCGGCGTCGCCGCGGTCGCCTGGTACAGCGTGACGCGCCTCGTACTCGAGGGGCTTCGCTTGGAGAATTGGAAGGTGGGCGGCATCGCGACCGCCTATCTCGTGATGGGGGCGGTCCTGATCGGCACCCTCGTGGTTGCCATCGTGCGGCTACGAACCGGAGCGCCAGTGACTCGCGTTGCGACGCGTCCAGCGCGTCGCCGCGCCGCTCCCGCTAAGAAGCCGCGCCAGCGCTAGGATCAACGTGCTCGACGGCATCGTCGAGAGAGGAGGGCTCATGGCAAAGATTCAGCGTCGCAAAGTCACCGTCATCGGCGCGGGGAACGTGGGCGCCACAACTGCCCAGCGCATCGCTGAATCTGGGCTGGCCGACGTGGTGCTCATCGACATCGTTGAGGGTCTACCGCAGGGGAAGGGGCTCGACCTTGCTGAGGCGGCACCGGTGATGGGCCACGACGCCCACATCATTGGCACCAACAACTACGACGACACCGCGAACTCCGATGTGATCGTGGTCACCAGTGGCATCGCCCGCAAGCCAGGCATGAGCCGCGACGATCTGTTGAACACCAACGCTGGCATCGTCCGCAGCGTTGTGACCGAGTCAACGAAGCGATCCCCCGACGCCATCTTGGTCGTCGTCACCAATCCGCTTGATGCGATGTGCCACGTGGCCCTGAAGGCCTCGGGCTTTCCGAAGCACCGAGTGATCGGTATGGCCGGCACACTTGACTCTGCGCGCTACCGCACCTTCATCGCGCAAGAGGCGGGAGTGAGCGTCGAGGATGTGCGGGCATTCGTGCTTGGCGGCCACGGCGACACAATGGTGCCGCTGCCACGCTACTCCTCAATCGGCGGCATTCCACTGCCAGAATTCCTCGCCGCAGATCGCATCGAGGCGATCGTCAAGCGCACCCGCAGTGGTGGCGCCGAGATCGTGGAGCTCCTGAAGACCGGCTCGGCATACTACGCGCCGGCCGCCGCCACATTTGAAGTGGTGGAGAGCATCCTGCTCGATCGCCGTCGGCTGATTCCGTGCGCAGCACTCCTAGAGGGTGAATATGGCGTGAAGGGCCTCTATGTTGGGGTCCCTGTCGTGATCGGCGGAAACGGCATTGAGAAGATCATTGAGATCACGCTCACGGCTGATGAGGCGACCGCCTTCCAGCGCTCGGCAGCTGCGGTGAAAGAGCTCGTCGATCTGCTCTAGCGCCAGCAGCGCCCGCGATTAGAACCAGCGAGCAGTAATAACCTTCTTCGTCGTATAGAACTCCACCCCATCGCGACCAGTCGCGTGCAGGTCGCCGAAGAAACTCTTGCGGCGACCGCTGAACGGGAAGAAGGCCATTGGGGCGGCAACACCTACGTTGACGCCCAGCATCCCCGAGGTTGCCTTGCGCTTGAACTCGCGCGCCGCAGAGCCAGAGGCGGTGTAGATGCTCGCGGCGTTGCCGTACTCGTTTGTCTCGGCCATCAAGCGGAGTGCCTCGTCGAGATCCTTGGCGTAGAGGACGGAGAGGACTGGCCCAAAGACCTCCTCGCGTGCGAGCGGCGACGTCGGTGCAATTTCGAGCAGTGTTGGACCAACGAAGTAGCCCTTCGCGGGGCCGG
>JBAXWE010000069.1:0-3042 GCA_037128565.1 bacterium | reverse complement strand
CCGACTCGCCGATTCTGCGCGCGCTCATCGAAGCATCGACGCGGGGCAAGCAGGTCGTTGTCCTGGTGGAGCTGATGGCGCGGATGGACGAAGAGAACAACATCGATTGGGCCCGCCGCCTTGAGGAGGCGGGCATCCACGTGGCCTACGGCGATCCCGGCCGCAAGATCCACAGCAAGATCTCACTCGTCGTCCGTGAAGAGCCGACCGGCGTGATGCTCTACGGGCACATCGGCACTGGGAACTACAACTCCCGCACGGCGCGCGCCTACACGGACTGGGGACTGATCACCACCGACCCCGAGATCTGCGGCGACCTGCTCCGCGTCTTCAACTACCTCACGGGCTTCTCCAACGGGCTCGAGGTGACGGAGCTGCTGGTTGCGCCGGAGAGCCTGCGGTCAGAGCTTGAGGCGCGCATCCACCGTGAGATCGAGCACGCTCGTGCGGGCCGGCCGGCGCATCTCATCTTCCAGATGAACGCCCTGGAGGATCGCGAGTTCACGCGGCTGCTGTACATCGCAGGCCGCGCTGGCGTGCGCGTCGACCTCGTCATTCGTGGCATCAGCCGCCTCCGGCCGGCCGTGCCGGGCCTGAGCGACAACGTCCGAGTGATCAGCGTGATCGGACGCTTCCTGGAGCATTCGCGGGTGTATTACTTCGGCAATGGCGGGGATCCGGAGTACTTCATCGGCAGCGCCGACCTGATGAAGCGCAACCTGGACGAGCGGATCGAGGTGCTCACACCCGTCCGCCAGCCGGCGCTGCAGGCCCGCCTCGACGAGTTCCTGCAGCTGCTGCTCGCCGAGCGGCGCCAGACGTGGGAGTTGCGCGATCGTTCATGGTCACGTCTCTCCACGACGAATGAGCCCGGTATTCACGAGCGGCTCATGACCGCCAGCAGCGGGGGCGATGCGCCTCTGTAACTCGAGCGCCTCCCGTAGGCCATGATCTCGGTTCTGTCAGAACTCAGGGCTCATCGACGACGGTGTCGCTATCCATGCCTCTCGTCCGTTACGCCGCGCTGACTGCAGCGCCACGAGACGCCGTAGGTTCATGCCCCGCAATCTACAGCGCGGCTCAGGGGCGGCGGGGGGGCCTTCACTCCCCCCGCTGCAGGCTGCCCGTCCCGCTAGCCCCCCTCATCGCGGAACAGGCTCATCGGCTCCGGGGTGAGGTTCGAGAGCGCGAGCCGGTCGAACATGTTTGGTCTCGACCGCAGTGCTTCCAGTTCGTTTGAGTCGAGGCGGTCAGGGTCGGCTGCTGTCAGCGGCGGGCACGCCTCGACCAGAGGTTAGCTCCGAGGCACGGAGAGCAGCAGCTGCAGCACCGGCAGTGGCAGTGCCTGCTGAGGCGGGTGGGGCTGCTGCCCCTCAGTCCAGGCGAGCCAGTCCAGATACTTCCCCGCTGCCCACAGCCATGTCCGCGTGCGTTCTGCCTCGGCTGCGACAGCGCGATTCCGTGTCTTGCGTTCACGCCTCGCCCGCCGCCTCGCAACGCGTGCGGCGAACTCAGACTGAGGGGCGAGTACGCCCGACGCATCGCCAACGACACGCGCACAAACTGCACCCGCCCCATCCGGGAATATCCCGGTAATCAGCCGAGTCAGCGTGTCTACCCGCGTCCGCCTGATACCAGCTTCGATACGCTCGATCGTGCGGACGGATACTCCCGACCGCATCGACAGCTGCGGTCTGGATAAGCCGGCAGCTTCACGCAGCGAACGCACATTCGCACCCAGTAACTCAAGCCCAGGTACTTCTATCGGCTGGATAGGACGCCTACACGACGCCCGCTCGCGATCTTGCCAGGTCAGGGGTTCATCAGGCGTAGATATTGCGATCTCCCCACTACGCGCGCGCGTACAAACGACGCGCGCGCGCCTGATACCCGTAGTCACTGATGACCTGCTCTCGATAATCGCTGCACGCTCAAGGTGGCTGAGCCATCGTTTCGAGGTGGCTGTGAAGTGCTCCGACCACCATCACCATGTCGGGGACACTTGCGCGCTTCATCCACAGACGCCATGGGGCCTCACCCGGCGCAACCGAGGTGGCCGGCTTGAATGGCAGTGCAGGCCAGCCTGCCGTTTCGCCTAACTCGAAGCACGCACGCCGCCACGCATCACGCAGCGTCGCGGCGTGATCGAGCGCTGCGCCGGTGGGTACGTCGACGCGGTCTAGAGGCTGACCTTCGACCTCGTGATCGCCGGCAAGCGCACGGATCACGTCGGCGCGGTGCAGCTGCAGTTGGTTGCGAAGAAGGTCGGGCAACACGCCAGGCGGAGATGCCTCGAGTCCACCACCATCACCGGCTCGGATCACAACCCCGAGGGCATGAGCTTGTGCCAGTAAGTCCGCCGCGGCGGACATTAGAGCGCCTCCCACTGCTCGCTGCGAGCAGATGCGATCACTGCGATCGCCGCGATCGCATCTTCGCGCGCCGCGCCGCCGTCCGGAGTAGACGAATGAGATGCGGGTGGTGGTGCGATCGATTGGGGAAGGGTGTGCACACCCTTACTGAGATCTTTTCTAACCGTCTGCACAGGTGTCCCCACTTCCTTCGTCGGGTTCGTCGTGGTGATGCGGGCTTCGCTGCTGAGCGCCTTCAGCCCCTTGCCGAGTGCCTTCGCGACCGTCCGGCGTTGTGCCCCGGCGGCACGTGCCACGGCGCTCACCGTCAGCGGGTCTCCTCCAGCGATGAGGCCGGACACCGCGGCCGCGATACGGCGTCCCGCGTCCTGTTGGCGCTGTTGGTTCACTTCGAGGCCGCCCGCTGCGACGTGCAGTTCGTCCACGCGGAGTCCGGGGATGACGTGGTTCGTGTGCAGGACGACGCGGACGTGCTTGCGCTGGTCGCCGCCGCCGAACTCGAGCTGTGGCTGGAGCGTGAGTAGCCGCGCCCGATGGATGACTTGGGTCAGCTCGTCGTCTCGTGTGGCCTGCAGCAGCGCCGAGACACGGCAGTCGTCGAAGTCGATGACGTCGATCGCTGCGCGCTGCCCGCCGTAGGTCCGGGGCGTGACGGTGAGCTGCCCCGAGA
>JBAXWE010000068.1:0-3084 GCA_037128565.1 bacterium | reverse complement strand
ATCGCTCTCGTCGTCAAGTGGTGACGGCTTGATGATCGGCTTCGGCTTCGCCGGCGCGCGCTTTGATGGCGCTTTCGCGCCCGGCTTCACCGGCGCAACATAGACGATCGGCAGGGTCTCATATGGTGAGCCGGCGGTCGGCACCACGGCGAGACCGGGGAGGTCGCGCCCCTCAAGGAATTCCAACGATGCCCCGCCACCCGTGGAGAGGTGCGTCATCTTTTCGGCCACACCAAGTTGTCGTAGGGCGGCGATGCTGTCACCGCCGCCAACCACCACCGTTGCGCCTGCGTCAGCCTTCTCGGCCGCCACTTTGGCGAGCTCGCGAGTAGCTACCGCAAACGACGGGATCTCGAAGACGCCGAGGGGGCCGTTCCACAGAATGGTCTTGATCGGCACCAACGCCTCACGGATTGCCGTGATGGAGGCTGGCCCAAGGTCAACCATGTGCCAGCTCGCCGGCAACTTGTCGGTGGAGACAACCTTGAACTCGGTGCCGCGCGTAACCTCTTTCGCCACCACGCCATCAACTGGTAGCAGCACGCGCACGCCACGGTCTTGCGCCAACTTCAAAATGCGTCGCGCATCATCGACCATCTTCGACTCGTAGAGGCTCTTGCCAACGCTCCGCCCAGAGGCAACGAGGAAGGTATTTGCGACACCGCCGCCGAGGATCAAGAGATCGACCTTCTTGATGAGCGCCTCAAGTACGGCCACCTTGCCCGAGACTTTGCCGCCGCCAACGATCGCGGCAAATGGCCGTGCAGGCTTGTCGAGCAGATTGGAGAGCGCCTCCACCTCTTGCTCCATTAGTAGACCGACATACGACGGTAGATAGGCTGCCACGCCAACGGTACTGGCATGGGCCCGGTGCGCAGCACCGAATGCGTCATTCACAAACACGTCGCCATACGAGGCAAGTCGCTCGGCAAACACTGGATCGTTGCGCTCTTCACCAGCGTGGAAGCGGACGTTCTCAAGGAGCAGCAGTTCTCCCGGACGCAAGCGGCGGACTGCATCGTCTGTACCAACGCCAAGTGCATCACCGGTCGTGGGCACATTGACGCGAATCAGTTGCGTTAGTCGTTCCGCTGCAGGTCGCAGGCGCAGGCCGTCGACAACTCGGCCGTCGGGTCGACCAAGGTGCGACATGATCACAACCGAGGCGCCACCATCAAGGAGCGCCTTGATAGTCGGTACCGCCGCGCGGATGCGCGAGTCGTCGACAATCTTGCCGTCCGAGAGCGGCACATTGAAATCGACGCGCAGAAGCACACGGCGACCCTGCATGTTGAGCTCGCGAATCGTGCGCTTCCCCGAGGCGGAGATGATCTCTTCCGCGATACGACGCGGACCGCTCTGGGGTGGTGCTGGCCGCGGGATCGCGCGTGGAACTGGCCGCACCTGCGCAGTTGCAGAGGTAGCTCCCACGCGCTTGGCGGTGGCCTTTACGTTGGGTCGGTTCGCGGGGCGGCTCGGTGCGCTCGGTGGCGCGCCCGTGGGACGCGGCTGGCCGTTGGATCCGGTGATCGTTGGCTTCACCTGCGGCCGATTGGCGGGACGGCTCGAGGCGAGCATCGCTCCAGCCGGCTTTTGTGGAGGTGCACCGTTCGCACTCTTCGCAGGTGCCGCGACCGTAACTGGCTTCGCAGGAGTCGGTTTCGCAGGAGTCGGTTTTGCTGGAGCGGACTTCGCGGGCGCAGACTTCGCGACAGGCTTTACCGCCGGCTTCGGGGCGCTCTTCGGCTTCGCCACCGGCTTCTCTGCCGGCTTGGGGTTGCCACCAATCAGTCGGGAGAGGAGGCCCTTCTTCTCAGGCATGCGTCGCCACGTAACGCACCAGGTCGGCAACGCGGCAGCTATAGCCCCACTCGTTGTCATACCAGGTCACGATCTTCACGAACTTATCGCCGACCATCATCGTGCTGAGGGTGTCGATAATCGACGAGCGGGTGTCTCCCTTGTAGTCCGACGAGACGAGCGGCTCATCGGAGACGCCGAGGATGCCGGCCATTGGTCCCGCCTCTGCGGCGCGGAACGCGGCGTGGATCGCCTCGATGCTCGCCGATCGCTCCAACTCTGCGGTGAAGTCCACGATGCTCACCGTTGGAGTTGGGACGCGAATGCTGTAGCCGCCGAAGCGACCTTCGAGTTCTGGAATGACGCGTGCAATCGCCGCGGCGGCGCCCGTCGACGCTGGCACAAGGTTGAGACTTGCGGCGCGCGCGCGGCGCGGGTCGCTGTGTGCAACGTCAAGAATGCGCTGGTCGTTGGTATAGCTGTGGATGGTGGTCATCAACGCGCGCGCGATCCCCCAGCCATCAGAGACGATTTTCGCCGCGGGGGCGAGACAGTTCGTGGTGCAACTCGCATTCGAGATGATGTGATGCTTCGCTGGGTTGTACTGCTTCTCGTTGACGCCCATCACGATCGTCAGATCTTCGCCTGTGGCAGGGGCGCTGATAATCACCTTCTTTGCGCCAGCGGCACGGTGCGCCGCAGCCTTATCGGCGTTGGTGAAGAGTCCGGTCGCTTCAACAACAATGTCAACGCCGAGATCTCCCCACGGCAACGCCGCAGGATCTTTGCTCGCCAACACCTTGATGCGACGCCCGTCAATGACGAGCTCGTCCTCTTCGGCAGCAACACTGCCGGGGTAGATCCCGTAGGTGGAGTCGTACTTAAAGAGGTGGGCGTTCATCTTTGGATCAACGAGGTCGTTGATCGCCACCACCTCAACTTCAGGCGAGCGCTGAATGATCGCCTTCAGGCTCTGGCGCCCGATGCGGCCGAAGCCGTTAATTCCTACGCGTACGGTCATCGAGTGTCCCCCTTCGATTTCACCGCTACGGCCCGCTCCCACTCTGGATCGCCGATTCGCTCGACAACCATCGGATGGCAGCCCGCCAGGCTCACGTCCCCACCGAGCTCGGCAGGGTGTACGGA
Source organism: bacterium (assembly GCA_037128565.1). GTDB lineage: Bacteria > Chloroflexota > Limnocylindria > Limnocylindrales > Limnocylindraceae > Limnocylindrus. The sequence continues at coordinate 138 of JBAXWE010000068.1, read as the reverse complement.
AACTCTCCGTCCTGGAACCTTGAAGCTATTGTCGCCGATCTCCCCCTGAATACGCGAATGGAGCGCCTTCCAGTGCGCCTCGGCGAAGGAGCCGCCGATGATGATGCGGCTCGGATTGAACACATTGACGAAGCCAGC
>JBAXWE010000067.1:0-3188 GCA_037128565.1 bacterium | reverse complement strand
TCGTCGAATCCCGGCAGTGCGACCACCTCTGTCTGCACGCCAATACTGGCGAGGAGCGGGCGTGAGACGCGCGTATCTTCAGCAATGATCAGGCCAACCTCGCGCAACACTGCCGCTGCGCGCGGCGTGAGATCGGCGAGATTGCCGATTGGGGTGGAGACGATGTGCAGCGCTCCTGGCGTCGCACCACCGCCGCGCAGGTCGTCAGTCAAGCTTCGGGCGCCGGCGAGGGTAGAGATAGTCGCTCCCGCTGCTACGGCCCCCCACCTTCGCAATCGGCGGCATCTGGCGCTTGAACTCCGAACGACGAATCATCTCGTTCACTCGGAGTACGAACTCGCGGTCAAAGCCCTCAGCGATGACATCTTCGATCGGCAGTCGGCGGTCAACAATCCGGTAGAGCAGATGATCGAGCGTCGAATAGTCAAATCCCCCCTCTCCCTCATCGGTCTGCCCCGGCCAGAGATCGGCACTCGGCGCCTTCGCAATAATCTGAGCTGGGACACCAAGATAGCGGGAGAGTGCGCGTACCTGTGTCTTATAGAGGTCGCCAATCGGATTAAATGCCGACGCCGCATCGCCGTAGATCGTGGAGTAGCCGATTAAAATCTCGCTCTTATTACCGGTGCCGACGACGACTCCACGGTGCAGGGCTGAGCGATCGTAGAGTGTCGTCATGCGTAACCGCGCCGCAATATTCCCCCGTCGCAGTGGACTCACAGCGTCACCTGCAGGGAGGCTCGCGATGAGCGCCGTCAACGGCGCCTCAATCGAAATAAGCTCACTCTGGCAGCCCAGGGCGCTCACGATGGCTTCTGCGTCAGCTTGCGAGCTAGGAGACGATGCTGCCGTCGGTAAAAGCACCCCGATCAACCGATCTGCACCAATGGCACCAGCGACGAGGTAGGCGACGAGAGCTGAATCGATGCCGCCCGAGAGACCTAAGATCACTCGTTCTGCTCCGGTGCTCGCCACGTGTGCGGAGATGAATGAACGGCACATCGCGGCGACCATCTCAGGGTCAATCGCTAACTCGTCGTGCGCGAACCCAGAGGCCTCGAGGTCTTGCACCGTGTCTACGCCTCCCCGAGCCCGGCCCGCGTGGCGATGATGCGGTCGTATTCGCGCCGCGTCAGCTCCAACCGTTCGTCTCGCAGAAGTGGGAGGGCGCTTCGAGCACGTGCAACATCGTCAAGGTCGATCTCTGCAAACAGGAGTGCCTCGTCAAAGAGTGGCGCCTCTGCGATCACGACTCCGTCGGGACCGATCACGCGCGAGCCACCCCAGAAGATCAGCGACTCATCGACCCCTACCCGATTCGTGAACGCTACAAACGACGTGGTCAGGGCAGCGGTGGCTCGAAGTAGCGTGCCCCATGATGTGGCGGAACCGAGCCCCTCTTCAGCATTCACGCTCGCACCTCGCGCAGGTCCCGCCGCCACGTTGATGAGCAGCTCCGCCCCGTCTTGCGCAAGGATCGATGGCAGCGTGGGATGCCAGAAATCTTCACATACACCGATACCGATCCCGATCTCCCCTACCACCGAAGGGCCACCAAGCGTCGCGCGGGTCGCGCGAATTGCGTCACCCTGCGCGAGAAACCGCCGCTCATCAAAGATTCCGTATGTCGGCAGGTAGCACTTGCGTGCCACATGGCGCACCTCGCCGCCCTCCAGCAAGGCGGCGGCGGCGAATAGCCGATGGTCGTCGGCGGACTCAACAAACGAGATGATCGCTGAAGGCCCACCGCTGGTGAGCTTCGCCAACGCCTGAAGGCGTGGATCTGTTCGGCGCATCGCAACTTCAGGTGCAAGATCTTGCAGCTGATACCCGGTAAGGCTGAGCTCGGGGAAAATCACAAGATCGGCCCCCGCGGCCCTCCCTTCAGCGATCTTCGCCTGGTGTAGCGCAGCGTTCTGCGGCACATCACCGAGGATTGGGGAGATTTGAGCGAGGGCGAGCACTCTGCGTCGCATCAGTCGCTACTTTTGCAGGTCCCACGTGTGGATTGACCACGCGTAGAGCGGGCTCAAAAGATCTGTTGAGCGAGTTGCCCAGGTGAAGCGATTCCGGAGCAGCGCGTACCCCGGGTCTCCCCAGAGCAAGAGGTAGGGGCGCTCGCTGCGTCGAATCGACTGAATCGTGCCGTAGATCCCCACGCGGGCACTAACGCTTCCCGCTGCGAGACCTTGCTCCAGTAGTTGATCCACACGGAGGTTCGACCAGCAGACAAAGTTCTTACCTGCGGGAGCCTCTTCTGTTGGGCAGGCGTTGGAGGCGAAGATGTCGGAGTCATCAGGATCAAGGCCCCACTGCCACGCTCCGAGATACAGGTCGAAGTCATTTGGGTAGCGCAATCGTGGGGCAATGTCAGACGCATACGGAAGTTCAGCAACGGTAAGCGCGATGCCGCACTCGGCAGCCTGGTCGACAATCAATTGCGCTGCGCGCGCACGGGTCACCTGGCCCTCCCGGACGATAATGTCAGCCGCGAGACGCGTTCCTGCACGAGCGAAGACACCATCTGCCCCGGCAACCCATCCATCAGCAATGAGTGCGGCGCGAGCTCCGGTGACATCACGGGTCACCTCGGTCGGAGCAGGGTTCTCCGCAGCCCAAGAGGTTGGCACGATCGTGCTGGAGATCTTGATGCCAGTATCGTCCGTAGCGCCCGAAATGATGGCCGGCACATCGACGCACGAGGCGAGGGCGCTTCGCGTCACGCCATTCGCAAAGATTCGCCCTCCACGCGTGTTGAATGCGAGATAGTTATAGCCACGCAGCGATGCAGTGTGAACGAGCGTGGCATCGCTGCTCAACGCAAGTCCTGCGACATCCGAGGCGCGAAGATCAGGAGCCCAATCAATCCCTCCACTCTGGAACGCCTTCACCGCACGTGCCGGGGAGAGGAAGGTCGAAAGGGTCATCGCCGACATTGCCGGCTCGCCAAGCGCGAAGCCCTTAAACGCCGCGAGCTGGACATAGTTACCGGGTACGCGCTCCACAAACTTATATGGACCGGCCCCAACAGGCGCACTCTGCACGTCAAGAAGTGGGAACGCAGCCGCCAGTTGGCCATCACTCGGGGCGAGGAGCAGCGCCTCAAGTGCAGTTAGTCGCGCGTAGAGCGCACGGGCGTACACCTCGTCGTCGCGGCTCCCCGTAGGCTCACCTGCGCTATTGAGTTG
>JBAXWE010000066.1:0-3368 GCA_037128565.1 bacterium | reverse complement strand
TCCCCTGCACGACCTTGAGGCAACCAGGGCGCTTGGCGCTATGGTCGGCAGCTCACTCCGCCCAGGTGATCGAGTCCTCCTGTTTGGAGATCTTGGTAGCGGCAAGACGACGCTAGCCCGTGCCATCGGAGCCACCTTGCACGCGGAGCCTGAACTTACGTCGCCAACATTTGTGCTTATCTCCGAGCACCGTGGCGACTTACCGATCTGGCATGTTGATGCTTATCGGTTGCCGATTGGGAGCGATGCGCTGCGCGCGGGGGTCATTGATGAGCGCCAGCGAGCCGGGGTGACACTCATTGAGTGGCCTGAACATCTTGTGGGCCTTAGTGAGGGTGGCGTCGAAACGCTAAGCATTCAGCTTGTGGCTGGCACAGACGAACGCGTGCGCTTCGCAGAGATTCGCGGCTCCCGACCCGATCTACTCGTCGCGTTGAACCTTTTTTTAGGGCGGCCTGAGCACACTGCACACGATGGTCAGCATGAGTAACCAACGCAGCCTGGTCATCGATGGTGCGCTTGGCTTCAGCATCGTTGCCATTGTGGAGCGGCGCGGTGAAGAGTTGTTCTGTGCTGCAGAGAACGTCCAGTTTGAGTTGCCGCTGTTGCAACGCATTGCGAGCCTACTTCCTGACCGTGCGCAGCCTGAAGCGCTCTCGGATGTTGTAGTGGGGAGTGGCCCAGGAAGCTACAGCGGCATCCGCATTGCTGCCTCAGCCGCGGTTGGAATTGCGACTGCTCTCGCTCTGCCGCTTCGCGAGGCCCCATCTGATCGCGCACTCTGGTCTGCTGTGCACCGCTCGTTCTCGATTCCCCTAGGAACGCGCGAGTCCCTCGAGGTGCACGAGCGTGACTCGGCGGTGATATCTCGCGAGGCAGCCTCACCCCTCCTGCAGCATGATGACGTGCGCGTGCGTGGCGCATGCGCGCTTGTCCGCGAGGCCGGCCCGGAAGTCCCGCACGTTACCTTGCGGTACCCGGCACCAGCACGAGGGAGCGAGGCGCGATGAGGGAGCTACCGGTACTCGCACCGCTCACTATTGCTGATCTGAAGGAGGTTGCGAAGATCGAGGTGGTCTCGTTCGCTGCGCCATGGCCGACGAGTGCCTATACAACGGAGTTGACCACGAATCGATTGGCACGCTATATCGGCGCGCGGCTGCGTGGCACCTTGGTTGGTTTTGGCGGGATTTGGTTGATGGTCGATGAGGCGCATGTGACGACCATGGCTGTGCTCCCCGCTCACCGGCGTACCGGAATTGCCACCGCGCTGCTGCTTGAGCTGCTCCAGGAGGCACGCCGTGGCGGAGCGCGAGTTGCGACGCTTGATGTGCGCGTTTCCAATGATGACGCGCAGCGGCTCTACCGGGCTTTCGGTTTTGTGGAGGTGGGACGACGGATTCGCTACTACGACGATAATGGCGAGGACGCCTTGATCATGACCACAGCCGAACTTGAGAGCCCAGAGCAGCAGGCTATTGAGCGGGCGTTGCGTCGCCGGATTGAGGGTGAGGAGTAATCATGAGCGCCCGCTTGCTCTTGGCGATTGAATCAAGTTGCGATGAGAGCGCTGTGGCCTTGATTCGCGGTGGAGATGAGGTGCTTGTGGAGCGCGTCGCAAGCCAAACTGCGATCCATGCGCAATTCGGCGGCGTGATTCCTGAGGTGGCTGCGCGTGCGCATCATGAGTGGTTGCCACGATTATTGAATGAGGTGCTACACGAGGCGGAGGGGCTCGGAATTGCAGGCTCCATTGAGGGGGTGGCGGTGACAACGGGCCCCGGGCTCGTCGGCTCGCTCCTTGTGGGCGCTGGTGTCGGGAGCGCCTGGGCGTGGGCGCGTGGTCTCCCTGTGCTCCCAGTGAATCATCTTGAGGGACACCTACGTGCAGCATGGTTGCGCGAGACGGTGCATCTTGAAGCGCCCACCTTGCCAGCGATCGGGTTGGTGGTCTCAGGGGGGCACACGTTGCTGGTGCGGATCGAGCGCGACGGGGCGATCCAGCGGCTCGGCGGAACGATTGATGACGCGGCGGGCGAGGCCTTCGACAAGATTGCACGCCTCCTTGGCGCCCCATATCCGGGCGGAGCAGCGCTCTCAGCGCTCGCCGCCAAGGTGACACGCGGCGCCCGAATCACGTCGTTGCCCATTGCGAAGACCGAGCAGCCGTACGATTTCTCATTCAGTGGCGTCAAGACAGCAGCCATTCGGCAGGCGCTCGTCGCCAGCGGCCTCGGGGATCGCAGCCCGGGCCGCGCCGCCACCCTGACGCGGCAGTTCGCGGAGCACCCGCTCCCAGAGGCTGCCGCTATTGAGATCGCTGCTGCAACGGAACAGGCGATCGTCGGGGCGCTTCTCGCTGGGGTGCAGCGTGCGCTGCGTGCCAATCCTGACTGCTCGCTGATTGTTGGCGGGGGAGTTGCGGCCAATGGGCCGCTCCGCTCAGCACTCGCCAGCGTTGCGAGCGAAGAGCGCCGCGTGCTCGTCGTGCCGCCCCTGCAGTGGTGCACCGATAACGCGGCGATGATCGGCGCCGCGGGTGACGCACTGCTGCGCGACGAACGAGGCGCCTATCAGGAGCCGAGCGCAGGTCTTGAAGTTCATGCGCAGTGGCGCATTGGAACTGTGGTCCCCTCATGAGCCCGAAGTATCGTCAGGCACCGAGCCGCGGGCGTGTTGATGGACATGCGGCGAAGAAGCGCCTGAGTCAGAACTTCTTGCACGATCTGAACGTTCGGGATCGTATCGTGCAGGCTGGTGCGCCGACCCTAGGAGAGCTCGTCTTGGAGATTGGCCCGGGGCTCGGGTTCTTGACGGAGGCACTCCTTACTAGCGGCGCCAACGTGGTTGCTGTGGAGCTCGACAACGACCTGATCCCTCGCCTGCAGCACAAGTTCGCGGAGCAGATCAGTGCGGGGCGGCTAACCCTCATTCACGGCGATGCGCTCACCGTTGATCTTGAGTCACTCGCACCAACCAGCGGAAGCTGGCGCGTCATTGCCAACATCCCATATCACGTCACGAGCCCACTGCTGCATCGGCTGCTCCTTCTTGCTGTGCCCCCTGCGCGGATCGTCCTGCTGGTGCAGTTGGAGGTCGCTGAACGAGTCGCGGCCGCACCGGGTGACTGGTCGTACCTCACCGCATTTGTGCAGGCGAGAACAGCGGCTTCTATCGTTGCGCGTGTGCCACGCGAGGCGTTTGATCCAGTTCCTGGGGTCGACTCAGCGATCCTGCTGCTTGAGCATCGCACGGGTGACGATGCATTTACCCTCAGCCCTCATGACGAGGAGCGCCTCTGGCGACTCGTGCAGGCAGGTTTCCGTGAGCGAAGAAAGAAGCTGCGTAACGCACTCCCTCGCGCGCTG
>JBAXWE010000065.1:0-3676 GCA_037128565.1 bacterium | reverse complement strand
GTGGGTGGGGGAAGTCAAGCCGCCAGCTGCAGCGGCAGCGGCGGGGGGAATGTTGTACACGGAGATCAAATCCTGCGCCACTCGACGGAAGAGTTCAAAGGATTCAATGCGATTGAGGATTACGCCTTGGCGCTGCACAACTGGCGTGCCGCGACGAATGGCAATCGCAATGACGTACTCTGGCGCCGTCTTTCCGACCCAACCGATGAATGTGAAGTTGAAATGTTCCGAATCCCACGCGCCCTTGCCGCCATCAGCGTCCTTCAGCCAGATCTGCGCGGTCCCGCTCTTCCCACCGTTCGCATATCCGTCCATTCTCGTTAACCTCGCGTAGAAGGGAACGCTCTTCGTGACCTGGCTCGTCATTTTGACCAACTGCGCCGCCACCTCGGGAGTTGTTGCCGTTCCGCGCGCCGTAATCGGGATGGGAACCCCATCCACCGATTCAACGACGCGTGGGCGAACGAGTACGCCACCGTTGACAAGCGCGGAGTAGGCAACAGCAAGTTGGATGAGCGTCGTTCCCACGCCCTGGCCAAACGAGGCATTAGCCAGGTCAATCTGACGCCAGCGTTGATCGGCTGGATTATTCACCAGGCCCTGGTTCTCGCCTGCCACATCGATTCCGGTCTTTCCGCCGAAGCCGAAGCGGAGCCAGGTTGCGTAGAGGCGTGATGCAGCCTCACTCGTGGTGGTGCCCAGCGAAAGACCGACCTTACTGAAGATGATGTTGCGGCTCCATGCGAGTGCCGCCGTAAGGGTCATTGAGCCCTTTGATTTGTGGTCGGCGTTGCGCACCTTCGTTGCGCCATTATCAAGCGTGAGCACCGCCTGGTCTTGAATCACGGTCATAGGCGTATAGAGGCCCGACTCAAGCGCCGCCACGGAGGTGATCGCCTTCATCACCGACCCCGGCTCGTAAACGCTTGTCGACGCGGGACTGATAAAGCGACTCGGATCACGCGCCGCCGTTACACCAAAGTTGTTGGCATCGTAGGCAGGCCACGAAGCAGAGGTGATTACGGCACCCGTGTACGGGTCCATGACGATCGCGCTCACCGATTCAGCTTCATCGGCAATCCCAGCCGTTGTGACCTCTTGCTCCACAAGTGTCTGCAGGGTGGCATCTATGCAGAGCTGTAGGTTTGCAGGGGTGCGGCCGGCGCTGACCTGTGTGGTCACAAGCTGGCCATCAGAACCGCGTGTCGTCGCACTTACGCTAGCGGCGCCTGCAAGCTGTTCGTTGTAGTACTCCTCAAGTCCGTACTGCCCGCCCCCGTCCGAGTTCACAAATCCCAGGATGTGGCTGGCGAGGGTTGTGCCGACACCACCGCCAGGCTGCGGATAGAGACGCACGCGCACCTCTTCCAGGGTTACGCCACGGACGCGGCCCGCGGCGATCTCGCCGCGCACTAGATCAGTCTGGGCGTCATCAAGCGCGGGGAGGAGTACGGTCCACTTTCGCCCAGCCGCTAAAGCCGCGCGCAGATTAGCGGCGCTCGGTGCGCTGAGGGCGAGCGCTTTGGTGAGAGCCTCTGCCGTCGCAGTGCGCTCTTCTGCCGCAGGGATCGTTGCTTGGGTGATGAGACGGTGGCGCAGCACGGTAGTCGCAAGCACGACGGCGCCAGTTCGATCCGTGATCGTGCCGCGAATCGGCTCGTTCGTCACAGTTGTACTCAGTTGTGCAGCGCCGGCATCAAGGAGCTGATTACGTGCGACCACCTGCCAGTAGCCGAGTCGGGCAACGCAGAGGGCAGCGATGAAGATTAAGAGGAGCGCGACAACATTAGCGCGGGGTCGAGAGTCAGTTCGCACGGTGCGTGGATCCTGAGCCACTTACCGAACCTCCACAACAAGTGGGTCGGCAAGCTGCACGATGCCGAGGCTCGTGACGCGACGCCGAACTGCAGGCTCACGACCGAGCCGGCTCATATCCGTCTCACCAACGCGGATCTGCTCCATCAACCGCGTCTGATCGTCAATGAGTGACGTGACTTTCGCACTTGAGGCGGCAATCCCGATCGAGAGGATGGTCAAGATAAAGAACGCTCCGAAGAGGATGGCCGTCGGCATAAACATTGAGCCAAGCTTGGTGCTCAGCCCACCGTGGCGCTCTACGGCGTTCCACGGGGTAACTCCAATGCGGCCGCGTGGCGCGACTCCTGGAATAACCGCAGTTCGCGCTACTGGTACGCCAGGGAGTGGTCGCGCACCGATGCGAATGGAGCCCGTCCCCAAAGCGCCACCAGTCGGCTGGAAGGCACCGCGAATTGCTGCACGCTGACGCGCCGCTGCTGCAAATCGACTGTCGGCAACGCGTGGCTGATACGGTGGCGCCACTAACTGTGCCCCGCGGAGCGGGCGGCCAATCGTGGTCATGCTGCGCGCTCCAAACGCTCAGCTGCACGGAGCTTGGCGCTTCGACTCCGCGGATTTGCGGCGACCTCATCCTCTGTTGCAGTGATGGGGTGCTTATTAACGAGTCGGACTGCGGCCTGATTAGCACAGGTGCAGATGGGCACGCGTGGCGGGCAGATGCAATCACGCGCCGCAGCGGCGAACGCCTGCTTCACAATGCGATCTTCAAGGGAGTGGTACGTAAGAACGACAATCCGGCCGCCCACACGAAGCGCTGCAATTGCAGCGGCGAGTGCCGTGCTTAGGGCTGTGAGTTCATCGTTTACGGCAATTCGGAGGGCCTGAAATACGCGCGTAGCTGGATGAATTCGCGATGGCGGACCGTAGCGTTTTGGCACACTCTGCTCAACAAGTTCAGCGAGGCGCTCAGCTGTGGTAATCGGTGAGCCTTCGCGGGTGGCAACAATAGCCCGAGCGATCTTCGCGGCATGCGGCTCCTCACCGTAGTCGCGGAAGATCTGCTCCAGCTCTGCAGCGCTTGCTTGCGCAAGCAGCTCTGCCGCCGATTCGCCGGAGCGCGTGTCAAAACGCAAATCAAGGTTTCCGCCAGCCCGAATTCCAAATCCGCGCTCGCGGTCAACAAGCTGATCTGAGGAGAGACCAAGATCGAAGTAGACTCCGTCCACCTCGTCAAATCCAGCCTCAGTGATGGCTCGCGCGAGGTGGGCGCTGCTTCCATGAAATGTTGAGAGGCGATCTCCGAATTGAGCAAGTCGCGCGCGGCTCATCGCAATCGCGCCGCCATCCGCATCAATGCCGAGAAGGAGCCCCCGCGGCCCTGAGGCTTCGAGCACCGCCTCTGCATGCCCCCCGCCGCCGAGGTTGGCATCGACGTAGGTGCCGTCTGGGCGCACCGCTAGCGCGTCGAGCAGTTCAGAAAGGAGGACGGGGCGATGGAGGGTCGCACCCGTCGCCATTAGAAGCCGAGCTCCTCGAGCTGTGCTGCTAGGGCGTCAGAAGACTCCATGCCGCCGCGATACGAATCCCATCGCTTCGGTGTCCAGATTTCGGCGTGATCGCGTGCGCCGACGACCATCGCTTCGGCGTCGAGCTGCCCCCAAGTTCGAAGCGTTGCAGGTAAGAGGAGTCGACCTTGCGCATCAAGCTCCACTTCAAAGGCGCTGCCGAAGAGGAAACGAGCAAATTCGCGGGCCGTGGCGTTGCCGGTTGGCAGGGCGGCGACCCGGGCGGCGAGGTCATCCCATGCGGCGCGCGGAAAGATCGCGAGGCAGTTGTCGAGCCAGCGGGAGACGAAGGC
>JBAXWE010000064.1:0-3756 GCA_037128565.1 bacterium | reverse complement strand
ACCCACTTGATGGTCATGGTTAGGCTCCCTTGTAGATGGCGGCAAGGATGCGGTTGCGCTTGCGCATGTCTCCACCAAGGCGGCGGTGCCACTTGAGTACGGCGATGCCTTCGAGGAGTGCGCGATCGGCGAATGCGGCGGCCTCGCCGGCGAGCACCGTTGGTACGGCGATGCGCAGGCCTTCATAGAGATCGGTGACGTCATCCATAGAGATGCGGCGGCGGCGCCAGGTTGGGGTGCCGTGTTCGGTAAAGCTCTTCAGCGGAGTGATGCTGCCCGAGGCGACGCTCTCGGCGAGCTTCTCAAGCACCACCTGGGCATCGCGCATTAGGTGGCGCAGGCCAATGTCGCCGACGCGGTCGCGGAGTTCAGGATTGCGCTCCACGGCGGCCACGATGGCGCGGCCGGCGAGCTGTTCCCACTGGGCGGTGAGCGGCGCAACGACGCTCGGGAACCCGGCGGTTCGGTCGAGGGGACGGGCGCCGTGCAGTGGGTGACTCATGTGCGTAAGGGTACCATCGCGCCCCGCAAGGGAGCCCGCTACCAGAGGTCGTCGCCCTCGCCCTTTACCGGCGTTCGCGTGCGATTCAAGGCGTGGTCTTCATGCTCGCTCGCCGCCTTACGCGCCGCATCGATGGCCGCCTGCAGCGCACCCGTGCCGCCCGTCAAGCCGTGCGGTGCCTCGAACAGGTGGTCGGGGAGCCCCGCCTTCTCGTCTTTCGCTCGGGCTTTGTTTTCACCGAGGAAGGGCATGCCGAGTCGCTCGACCGCGTCGAGTGAGGCGCGGAGCACTGCGCCCTTGGCGGCAACCACGGCGCGTACCTCATCGGCCTCCTCACCTTCGCTGATCTGTCGGCCGCGCAGTGGCTGCGCGATGCGCCCCACGTCGAGCCAGGCCTGGTGGTAGCGATCCATCTGCCCCCACGCCGACGAGAGCAGCGCGTCGCTCGCCGCGAGCCAGGTGTTCAGCGCCGCGCGCGACGGGGCACGCGCGATGCGATCGCCCTGATCGATCAGGTCTTGGGTCTGGCGAACGAGATCGTCGCGCTTCATGCGCGCTTAGCGATCGCCAGCGATACGGTCACTCTTGGCGAAGTCGCTCAGTTCAGCGCGGCAGGCATCGTGTGCCTTGGCAACCTGGCGCTCGAGCCACCCGGTCATGCGCGATGAATCTTCGAGCGTTACCACTGGACCCTGATCGCCATCTTCCACAATGAAGCCGGTGGTGGTGCGGAAGTCGCTGAACCAGTTCGCCTGCAACTGCAGCAGCTCATCGGCCACCACGCGGCGCTCGAAGAGCCAATCAAGGTGTGCCGCATTCAGCGCATCGGCGATGTCGGCGAGTCGCTCATGCACGCCACGCGTTCGATTCAACATGAGTGTGGCTACGCGCACCGCCGTAAACGGGGAGCGCGCCTCGGCAATCACCGGTGGCCAAGGGAGCGGAAGCGTGGCGTTGTCAGGCTTACTCATGACCAGCAGTATCGCACCGCTACCCGAGAAGAGTTAGAGCAGCTCCCCGTGCGCTGATGCGCTCGGCTCGCCCTCTTTCGGTCGCTCCTCTGTGCCAGCGGGGAGCACCTCGAGCGGCGCACGCAAGACACCCTCAACGGCGCCACCGATGCCGAGCGGCTGCCACTTCGACGGATCCTGCAAGCGATGCGCCTCGGTGTTGCCGCGGTTGTGCATCTCGGCGTGGCCCTTCGGCTCAATCCACATCTCGTGACCGGCGAGGAGACCGAAGATCCCCTCTTGTCCTGGCTCAGGGCGTGACGCGCGGCAGTCAACGCACTTGGTGGCGTCGTGTCGCGTGTAGTGCTCAGGCTCTTCATACGTGCTGATGTATCCCTCGTAGTTGCGCAGCACCACCTTGTGGTCGCTGTACGAGATGAGGTAGTTGGGCATCACCGGAATCTTGCCGCCACCACCAGGTGAGTCAATGACGTAGGTTGGCACCGCGTAGCCGCTGGTGTGGCCGCGCAGACCCTCGATGATCTCGAGCCCCTTACCAACTGGTGTACGGAAGTGGCCCGAACCTTCAACGAGATCGCACTGATAGATGTAGTACGGGCGAATGCGATTCTCGACGAGCTTGTGCACCAACTTGCGCATGATGTGCACGCAGTCGTTCACGCCCGCGAGCAACACCGACTGATTACCAACAGGGATGCCGGCGCGCGTGAGCTTGTCTACGGCGCGTGAGACTTCTGGCGTGATCTCCTGCGCGTGATTGAAGTGCAGGTTCATCCAGAGTGGGTGGTACTTGGCGAGCATTTCGCAGAGTTCGTCGTCGATGCGCTGTGGCATGAAGACAGGAACTCGTGAACCGATGCGAATGATCTCGATATGTGGAATGTCGCGCAGGCCGCGCAGAATCTTCTCGAAGAGCTTTGGCGCAAGGGTGAGCCCGTCGCCACCGCTAATGAGAACGTCGCGCACCTGTGGGGTGCGGCGCAGGTAGTCGAGCTGCGCCTCGTGATCCTTGCTGTTGAAGTTCTGCGTTGGGTCGCCCACGATGCGCGAGCGTGTGCAATAACGACAGTACGAGGCGCACTGCGTGGTGACGAGCATCAGCACGCGATCGGGGTAACGGTGCACCAGTCCTGGCACTGGCGAGTGGCGATCCTCGCCGAGCGAGTCTTCCATCATGGCGGTGAAGGCCTGCTGTTCGGAGCCGACCGGAATCACCTGGCGGCGGATCGGATCGTTCGGATCCTTCGGGTCGATCAGGCTAATGAAGTACGGGGTGATGTCGACGCGGAACTTCCCTTCGGCGGAGAGGCCTTCGCGCTCGTCGTCGGTGAGTTCAAGGATCTCGCCGATCTCTTCGAGCGAGTTGACGCGGTTGCTGAGCTGCCAGCGCCAGTCGTCCCACTGCTCGTTCGGCACATCGCCCCACTTTGGTGCGCGGCGGCTGCGGAGTGGCAGGCCATCGGCGCCAACGGCCTTGGCCGGATCGCGCGGATTTACCCAAGCAGCTTCAGCGGCGGCGGCCGCGACAGCGTTGCTCTTCAGGATCTCCGTTGCGTCCATCTCGTGCCTCCTACTCCCAGGCGGGTGCCCCATGGGGGGCTGGATAGGGAGTATGCACGCTGGATAGGGCTCTGGGTAGCCCCGTCGCGGCGCACGCTACTTCTTGAGTGGCTTCTCCTTGGGGAGCGCCAGGCTGGCGGCGAGACCGAGGCAGACAAAGATGAAGGCGACGATTCCGGCGCCACGTGCCGCATCAGCGAAGGCCTGGCTGAGGGCGGCGGTCACCTTCTCGCCGAGGCCTGGGATGGCGGCGAGCATCGGGTTGCCAGCAATGAACGGAAGTGCCTGGCCGGCAGAGGCCTTCATCGCCTCGACGATGCCGTCGATGGCGGCAGGTGGTGCCGCGGCAAGCTCTGGAAGCTTCTCGAGGGCACTGCGTGACTGCTCACCGATCAGCGTGAAGAGCGTCGTCCCAATAATCGCGATGCCGAGTGCAGAGCCGATCTGTCGTGTCGTGGAGTTGGTCCCCGACGCAATGCCAGCACGTGGAATGTCGACCTCAGCCAGCGTGACGTTCGCCAGCTGCGCCGTGGCGAAGCCGACACCGATGCCGTAGACCAGGAATGGAATCATGAGCTGCAGGCCGGTTGACTCTGGGGAGATCAGCAACGCGATCGTGCCGATACCAACGGCCTCGAGGAACATGCCGAGTGTGACTACGCGGCGCGCCCCCCACTTCTTGGTGAGTGACGGGGCCATTGGCGCAGCGATGAATGAGCCAAG
>JBAXWE010000063.1:0-3905 GCA_037128565.1 bacterium | reverse complement strand
GGATCACCTCGCCGCGCACGAGTTCACGCGCACTTGGGTTTCCGTGCGGCAGCGCAGCGTTGCCGCCAGCCAGGGCGGCCACATCGAAGGCGAGAGCCTCAGCGCCGTCCTCGCGCATGCCGCGCTCCAGGGACCAGGCCAGTGCCGCCTCGGTGACGCCAGGTCGAATCTGCGGCAAGAGTCGAGCGAGTGCACGGTCAGCCACGGCGCAGGCGGCGGTGATGCGTTCAATCTCGGCAGGCTCCTTGCGCGCGCGCTGGACGCCGCCGAACCCCTTGAGGGGAACGAGCTCCACACCAGATGCAGTGGCAGCGATGCGCTCCCAGACGGCGTGGCGCACCGCCTGCGGGTCGAGCCCGCAGCGTCGTACGCCGTGCGCCACCAGCCAGCGACCGATCGTTTCGCCGGCGTCACTGCCGTAGTCGAGTGCGGTCGCCAGCGGCGCCTCGCGTCGTGCCTGGACCGTATAGCGCGAGTCAACGAGCACCGCAAGGTCGTCGCCACTGACCAGGAGCCAGCCGCTGGAGCCGGCAACGGGCTCTTCGTTTGGCCCGAACTCCATCCCTGAGAAGTAGCGGGCATCGGCGTGAGAGGTAAGGAGCAGCGCATCGAGACGCTCATCCGCTGCACGGGATCGGAGCATGGCTAGCCGGTCAGGTCGCGCCGCATGGTCAGCTGTGCGCCATCGCTCAAGGTCACGTGCCGTTGGAGCCTGTGCAAATTCCGCCGCCTGCGGCAGCGCGGTGCGCGGACGCATCACTTCCAGCCGTACTTTCGGGCCTTCGCCTCGTGCTCAGCGAGCGTCTTACTGAAGTCGTGTCGGCCGCCACTATTTGGGATAAGCACAAAGTACAGCTCCTTGCGACTCGAGTCGGGCTCGCGTGCTGCAATGATGGAGGCCAGCGTCGGGGAGCAGAGCGGTGCTGGTGGAATGCCACCACGCACGAACGTGTTCCACGGCACAAGGTCTGCTGGCACGCGCGGTGGGATCAACCCCGAATACGGTTTCGCCGGAAACTTCCAGAACTCGTAACTCGCCCATTTCGACAACTTCAGTTTCCGTAATGCTGCAGAGTCAGCAACCCAAATAATGGACGGGTCAGCAAAGAGTCCCTGGCCGAGCTGTAGTCGATATGTGTAGACGCCGGCCATGCGTGGCCGTTCATCATCTACGGCTGCCTCCTTCTCCACGATGGAGGCGAGCGTCAAGATCTCGTTGAACGAATAGCCACCAGAACTTCCGCGGTACTTCTCGGGCACCTGCTCCGCGAATCGGTCGAGCAGAATGCGCACGAATATCTCCGCGGAGGCCGAGAGAGGGACGCTCAGCGAACCAGAGCCGAGGCGGCCCTCCAAGGTTCCCCCCTTCGGCAGGTCGAGCCACGGATAGTCGGTGATCAGCGCGGCGCTCGGCTTGCGCAAGATTGTCAGTACATCTGCTGGCTCGAACGGCAGTTTGAGCGTGGTGAGTTTCGCAACGATTTGCTCAATGCGAAGCCCGGCGCGAATGTCAACGGCAATGGTTGGCTCACGATACGGATCGGTCAGCGCGGTCGCGACCTCGGTGGGGGTCATTGATGCCGAAACTTTGAAGGTTCCCGCCTGTAGCTTCCCGTCGAGACCTGCGGCGCGCACTGCATAGATAAAGCCGACTTCGTCGGCGATCAGTCCCGCACCACGAAGCTGGCTGGCGATGGCACCAGTACCGGTGCCTGCGGCGATCTCCACCGTCACTAAGGTGGTGTCGCTTCCGGCGGGATCGGTTGTTCGGGTGCCGAGACGCTCGCGGATGATGTCGCCGATCAACGGTAGTGTGGCGATCATCGGAGAGCGCACGCCGGCTGTCACGAGTGCATCCCCGATGAGTGGCGGAGCCACGACGCGGAGTAGAACGAGCGAGAGTACGAGCCCTGCTGCAACCCGCATTAGGGTGGGGCGTCTCACGTTGTGGTCTCGTCCGCCGTAGCTGTTAGAGCAGATGTGTTGAGGATCAGTTCCGGATTGAGGGCATCCTCAAGGATAATTCGTGCCGCTTCACGATCGACAGCGGCACGACGCGCTTCACGTCGGGCCGGGCCTGGTGCGCCCCCGTTGCTCCCCCGTGAAGCTCGACCGAGCGACGCTTCTGCACGCTGCGACGAGTAGCGTTCATCAACAAAGATGAGTGGAAGTTGCAGGACCTGGGCCACCTCGGAAGCCCAGTGCAGCGTCGCAGTCGCTTGCGTGCTCAGTGTCCCGTCACTGTGCAGCGGAAGGCCCACGACAAGCTCTGTCACGCGCCCCTCTGTGGCGATCGTGCGCAATCGCTCGCAATCAGCAGAAACGGTCGGGCGACGCATCATGGTCGGCAGCCCACGTGGCGCAGCGGAGTCCTCGCGCAGTGCGAGGCCGATGCGACGTTCCCCAAGATCAATACCGAGTGAGCGACGTGGTGGCGTACCACTCACGAACGAGTCACCCCAACGCTAAGTGCCCGCGCGATAGCGGCCGCCGCCTCATCCGCGCTACTGCCGACGGCGCCGCGACCCTGCCCCATCGTCGGTCGTCCGCCCCCACGCCCGCCGAGTGCGGTCGCCGCGGCTGCGGCGAGTGCGCCAGCGTCATGCTCGGCACTCTCCTCGACAGACACGAAGATCTCTGGGCTTTCAGCGGGGCGTACGAGCGCAAGAACACCGGGACCCATCTTCTTGCGGAGCTGCTTCGCTGCCTCCTTGAGGGCCTCATCATCTTCAACATCCAGGATCGCAACGAGGATCGAGAGTGCGCCCTGTTTGGTCGCCTGCGCTGCGAGAGCGGCGAGGTCCATGCGGGCCGAACCGCCCGCCTTGGCGCGGCGCTTCGCCTCTTTCAGCTCGGCCTGCAAGGCGGCTATGCGCTGCGGCGTCGTGTGGGCATCCTGGGCGCCCGCCGCCTCAGCGCTCGCCTCGAGGGTGCGCGATTGCTGGCGTAGGTACTCATCGGCGGCGGCGCCAGTGAGCGCCTCAATTCGGCGAAGTCCAGAGCCGATGCTGCGCTCGCTGGTGATCACGAAACTGCCGATCTGGCCAGTGGCGCGGCAGTGCGTGCCGCCACAAAGTTCATGCGAGTACTCCTCCATGCGCACGGTGCGCACGACCTCGCCGTACTTCTCATCAAAGAAGGCGTCGGCGCCAGCCTTGACCGCCTCGCCCATGCTCATCTGCGCGACGACGACCGCCATATCCTCGCGAACGGCTCGGCGAACCTCGGCCTCGGTCTGATCGCGCTCATCGCGCGTAAGTGCGCGCTCGAGGGGATAGTCGAAACGTAGGTAGTCGGGGTGGACGAGCGAGCCACGCTGCTTCGCATCAACCCCAGCAACAATGCGGATCGCCCGGTGCAAGACGTGTGTCGCCGTGTGGTTACGCATCGTGGCAGCACGACGTACCGGCTCGACACACATGGTGACGGCATCTCCAACCTTGAGTGGCGCGGCAGAGCGAATCGTATGCACGGTGAGTGCGCCAACTGGACGCTGCGTATCGCTGACCTCCGCGAGGAGCTTCCCGCGGGCATCGAGGATTTGCCCCGCATCGCCAACCTGCCCGCCACGCTCGGAGTAGAACGGGGTGCGGCCAACAATCAGTTGACCCTCCTCGCCGGCCGCTAGCGCAGGGACCTCGGCGCCGTCGCGAAGGAGTGCAACGACTGTGCTTTCAGCGTCAAGTTGCTCATAGCCGACGAACTCTGTTTCGCCCACACGTCGCAGGATCTCTTCATAGAGGGCGGTCGTCACGGCAATCTCCGCAAGGGCAGCCTTCTTGCCACCGCGGCTGCGTTCACGCTGCTCAGCAAGGGCGCTCTCGAAGCCGGCACGGTCAACGGCGACACCACGCTCAGCGGCGAGTTCAACGGTGAGGTCAATCGGAAACCCGTACGTGTCGTGC
>JBAXWE010000062.1:0-4018 GCA_037128565.1 bacterium | reverse complement strand
AGCATCGCCGTGACGGCGCTGCGTAGCGTCGCTTAGCCGATCACCACATTGCGCTCCGCAGCAAGATCGCTGCGCATCGGTCGATCAATGAGCACGCGGATGCGATAGCGCAGCGTCAACTGCGCTCCCTTAACTCCGTCAAACACAGGTGGGGCGTCACTCGGAATCTCAAAGGTGACAAGACTCCCCTTCGCGAGGTCACTCGTCTGCAACTCTGCTGCGGCGATGCGCACGGGCGGCGCCATCTTCACGTCAACATACAGTTCGACACGTGCGCCGCGGCCACCAGAGGCGCTCGGCCAACGAACGTTGACCTGCAAGGCACTGCCTGGTGCGATCGGTGGTGCCGGTTCAACATCCATGGAGACCTCGCCCTCGGACCAGGCGGCCATCATTGCCGACGGCCCAAGCGACATCACCCCGGAGCGCAGCAGGTCTGGGTTCTGCGCAACGTTGACCACGGCGGCCACGCGCTCGTCACCGCCTGCGGCGATATCCCACTCCACCTGGAGCGTCCACACGACCATGTAGGCACCGAGATGCACAGAGGGTGGCCCGAGTTTTGGAGCGGGCGCAAGGATCTTGAGGTCAATCTCGTCGCCCGGGGCCAGCGTTGCTGGCACGGCGATCTCCATCAGCGGCACGTTGGCGAACTCGCTAGCAAGCACTTCAACCCAAGTTGTGGTGATTTCCTGATCGCCGTTCTTCTGTGTCTGCATTTGCGTGACCTCGCGCACCAGGTGTCCCTTTACAGCAACGCGCGTCCCTCGCGCCTTGATCTCCTTGGTCGCGCGAACACGAAGACGGGCATGAATCTCACCACCGACCAGGCTCCCAGGCGTCACCTCTATCGAGCCCGAGAGCGCGTCGGTGCACGGCGTCAGGAGCTCAGCCCCGGTCAGGAATGCGAGTGGGTGTGCGCCGTCGCGTGCCGCCAACGCCTCGCCGTTCAGTCGGTCGAGTGGCGCCGGGAGCGACCCGGTCTTTCCTGCGTGGCGCTCCCGGCCCGCTGCGCGCCAGAGGTCGAGGAAGCTGCTAGCCACGTGCAACACCGCTCGCAGTAACTGCAGCAAGGATGCCCGCCATCTCCGCCGCATCGCGCGCGACCCAGGTTGGGCGCTGCGCCGCTGGAAGGTCGTCGATCTGCACAGCGCCAACACCTGCGCCAACGCCCGTCATCAAGAGAATGGAGCGACACCCCGCAGCGTTCGCCGCAGCGATGTCGGTCGCAGGAGAGTCGCCGATCATGATCGCGTCGCGAATATCGCTCCCATCAAGGGCTGCCGCTTGCAGCAGTAGGTCGGGGGCGGGCTTGCCGATTGCCGTCGCGCGCACACCGGTCGCCGCCTCCAGCGCCGCCACGGCTGCACCGGTCCCCGGTACGAGTCGACCTGGGTCGGGGTAGTTGGCGTCGCGATTCGGCACGATGAGTGGGGCACCGGCGCGCACCGCGTCAGTAGCAACGGCAAGGTCGTGCCAATCAGACTCGCGATCGAGGCCCACCGTCACCGCATCAACCCCCCAGGCGGCGAGTGACTCTGGTCCATCGAACTCTGCGGTGCGGCAGGCGTCGAGCCCAGCGTCGCGCAGCTCGGCGGCGAGGCCCTCTGCTCCGTAGACCAAGATGTGGCGATACCCCGCGTCAACAAAGTGCTGCGCCACGGCTGAGGCGGCGGTGATGATGCCGTGCGTTGAGAGGGGTGCACCACACGCCTCGATGCGTGAGCGATACTCAACGCGGCGCAGGAAACTGTTGTTGGTGACATAGATCACGCGGTCGCCGCCGGCCACGCGCTCGGTAAGGAGCGGGCCGACGCCAGGGACCGGCTCACTGCCGCGGTAGACAACCCCGTCAAGGTCAACACAAAGGAGCATGAGGCGATGGTAGATCAGGAGCGCGTCACCCTACGCAACGCGAAGCGCCTGCTGGTGGACGGCAACAACCTAGTCGGCGGCCGGGATGAGGGGCGCCTCAACAACCTCGAGGCAACCCTGCGTCGGACCATCACCCCAGGGGTCGCGATTGAGGTCTTCCGTGATGGGGGTGCCCGCTCTGCCGATGACAAGATCGTCGAAGCGATCGGCACGCCAGATCCTGGCTCCGCGGACCGCATCGTTGTCATTACTGACGACCGCGGGTTGGCCGCACGGTGCACCGCCCTCGGGGCCTCCGTCGTTAGCGCCCGCTACTTCCGCGACGCCATCGGCGGCCCGCCGCGTGCTCCCCTTGCTGGCACGGGCGCACGCCCCCCGAGCATCGGCGGATCCGGCCCGCGGCGCGCGGCGCCGAGTAAAGATGAGGGCGATGCCGAACGGCGCTGGCGCCCTGGGCGCGGGGCGACCCAGAAGCGCGGCCCCTCAACGCGTCCGCCGCGCCCCCGCTAGGATCCATCTATGAGTGAAATTGGTGCGCGCATCGCCGAGTTCTTCGCGTGGGTCAGCACCATCATCCCCGCGCTGATCACTCCAAACTGGGCCGCCCTGATCGGCCTCCTCCCCCTCTTTATCGCCCCCCTTGTTCTGCTCTGGCTCGTCTCGACAGGTGGCATCTGGACGCTGGTCGGCATCACCAAGCGCGGCGCGCAGCTGAAGGTCGGCGCACCCCTCCCCACCCCCGCGCCGCTCGGTGCTGATGGGCCACCGCACTTCCCCGCCGGGCGCCCGTACGCCGCTAGCGAGGCGGCAATCTATCCGAATGGGAGCACCCGTTCGCTCCGCGGTGAGCCGCTCCTGATCGCCTGCCCGAGTTGCCTCGCAGTTCGAATCGCAGAGCGCTGCACCTGCGACGCCTGCGGCCTCGAACTACGGGCCCGAACGCCGATCGCCTTGGAGCGCCCCGCCGCACCGCCGCCCGGCGGCGCCGCTCGCGCCTAAGTGGCGACCCTCTCCTTCTATCTCGTCGTCGTTGGTGGGATCGCACTCGTCGGCGCCTTCGCCCTTTTTACCGCGCACCTCGTCCTGGTTGCACAAGGTGACCGCGCCGTAACTCCACGACTCGCCGGTGCCGCTGCAGCGTCAATGCGCGGCAATCTCGCGGAGCAACTTGATGGCGGCGCACCAACTGCCGCCGAGTCGACCAGTACGTTGAGTGCGATCGGCAGTGCACTCGCCGTGATCGCAACCGGATCGCTTGGCGTAGCACTCACGACGCGGGCCATTGTGGTCGGCCGCGGACCATGGGGAAACCTCTACGAATTCACCGTCGCGTTTGCCTTCGGCATCTGTGCCGCAACGATCATCTTTGATCGTAAGCGTCGACTCCCAGCACTCAGCACGATCGCCTACGGTGTCGCGCTTGGCCTCCTCGCCTACGCGACGACCCTTCCCAACACCGTTGTTGACCTGGTACCGGCGCTGCAGCATCCACTCCTTCTCACAATTCATGTCGGCATGGCAATGCTGAGCTACGGCATCTTTGCCTTCGCATTTGCCGCCGGTGTTGCGTACCTGCTGCAAGGTGAGACCGATCGCTTCAGCTGGTTGCCGCCGGCAAAGCGCCTCGACCTCGTTGCCTTCCGCGCTGTCACGGTCGCCTTCCCCCTCTTCGCAGGCATGCTCATCCTTGGATCAATTTGGGCGTCGATCGCCTGGAGCCGGTATTGGGGATGGGACCCGAAGGAGACCTCGGCGCTTGCCACCTGGCTGGTCTATGCCGTCTACCTCCACGCCCGGAGCCAGCGCGGCTGGCAGGGGCGTCCCGCCGCACTCCTCCTCGTGATCGGCTTCGTGGCGGTGCTGCTGACCTACTCCGGAAACCTCTGGTTCACTGGCCTCCACACCTACTCGGGCCTGTAACAACCCCCCTCCCGTGCACCCTCCCTGGGGCGGGTACCGGCCCACCTGAGCACGGGCTGTGCCGACGCCGTGCGGCAGATTTTGTAACAAAGCCGATTCGCAGCCAAAACACAACATGTGCGGTAACAGTTGGCTGTAACACCACCATATGTTGTGGGTTGGGGATTGGCGCCACCCCATGTGGGGCGTAGGATTCGCCTCCCGCTACTACACGGCAGCGGGC
>JBAXWE010000061.1:0-4043 GCA_037128565.1 bacterium | reverse complement strand
GAAGAGGTGCTGCCAAAGCTCAAGCAGATCTAGGTCGACGCTACAAGCGCCCAACGGGCGCGGTACGTGCTCAGTATTCTGTGTTGTGCACCATGTATCGATGCTGCAAAAGTATCGATGGCTTGCGATCCTTTCCGGAACAGTCATCGTTGCCGCGTTGGTCCTGAGTTATTCCGCTGAGCCAGATCTCACAACACTGCCCACACCGACAAGCGCCTCGGCCAGCGAGCCGGCCGCGATTCGCGCAGACCAGGTTCGGGTCGAAGTCAGCGGCGCAGTTGCTACCCCTGGCGTCTATTCACTGCCTTCTGGATCTCGCCTGATCGATGCCATTACGGCGGCCGGCGGCTGGGGGGAGCGGATCGATCCCGTGCGCATTGAAATATGCCTCAACCTTGCAGCGCCGTTGACTGATGGGTCTGCTATTCGCATCCCGACACGTGATGATCAATTTCTTCTTGGAGTGCAGGGGATTTCGTGCGGGACGCTCTATGCCGCCCCGAGTGAAATCGCCGCTACGGATATAGCAAACTCTCCTGCCTCCGCTGCAACAGGCGGGAAAATTGATCTCAATAAGGCAACCGCCGAGCAACTTGACATGCTCCCTGGAGTCGGCCCAGTAACGGCTGCGAAAATTATTGCGGCGCGGGCGGAAGCTCCATTCCTTATCGTTGATGAGCTGAAAACGCGCGGCATCATCAGCGACCGCATCCTGCAGCAGATCCGACCGCTCGTTACGCCGTGAGCAGCCGGCGCCGCGGGGCGCCGCGCCTAGGCGGTCGAGCGGGGTGGGCAGCGATCGGAGCGGTTGGGATCTCACACCTCTTTCTTCTGCCGCTACCCGGCGCGCTGCTAAATACTGCGGCGCTCGCTCTAGTTTTTGGCACACTTACGCTGCTTCTTCTGTCTACCCGGGTGTTGCAGGCCGCCAGTGGGGGCTCCGTACGCGCGTTTCTACTCGGCGTCGTTTTGGTATCCGCGAGAGTTTCACTATTAGGGCAGCCCGTTCCGCCAGTGGACAGTGCGGCAATCGTGGCGCCGGCTGGTGAGATTCGCGGGCAGGTCGCCGCTCTCTTGGCGCCCCTCCGCGGAGCACAGCGGTTCATCCTGGATGTTGGTGGGGTCCGCATCCAGATTGAAGCCCCGCCAAATCCCAGTGTGCGGACCGGTGACAGCATTCTTGCCACGCTTGAGCAGCGATCCGTCACAAAAGAATCAACAGAGCGAATGCGAATTCGCGGGGTTGTGGCATCAGCACGAACACGAGGCGTGCAGATTCTCTCTCGAGGAAGCCCCCTCGAGACCGTTCGTGCTGCCCTTGGTGACGACATCGAACGCGTACTCCCAGCGCCGGCGGGGGGGCTCGCTGCTGCCATCGTGATTGGGCTACGCGAGCGCGTCGATGAGCGCCTTGCCGCAGATTTCACCGCGACAGGCCTTGGGCATATCGTTGCGCTCTCTGGCTGGAACGTCGCCATCACGATGGCAGTTGCTGATCGTTTTGCAAAGCGCTTCTCAGCCAAACGACGACGTCCGCTACTCATTCTGGTCGCAATCGGCTATGGCCTCTTTGCTGGAGCGAGTCCGAGTGTGATCCGTGCAAGTTTTATGGCGGCCGCAGCTTTGATCGGCGCTGCGTCTGGACGCCCAGGCTCTGGCGCAGCCGCTCTCTCACATGCCGCGTTGGCACTCATGTTGCTTGACCCTGCGATCGCCGCCGACCCTGGCTTCCGCCTATCGGCGCTAGCGACCGCAGGCTTACTTGCGAAGAGCCAAGCATGGTCTGTACGTGCGCAGGCGCTCGGTGAGCGACTGCCTTCACAGCTGCGATCCGCCTGGTCGCTGCTCGGCGAGGACATCGCCGTAAGCCTTGCGGCGCAGGCAGCCACTCTAGGTTTAGTCATTGCGCTCTTCGGGCGCGTCGCAATCTGGTCCATTCCACTGACCTTGTTGATTGCGCCACTGATCGCGCCTGCAACCGCCGCGGCCATTCCTGCAACGGTGGCAGGTGAACTCGCGCGCGTGCTCCCAGGCCCGCTCGCGTTGATCTCGAGTCTGCTGGCTCTCCCAGCCACGGCACTCTTCGGCGCTGCCGCCTGGATCGCGCAGGTCGGGGCGCGCCTGCCCGCTGGTGGAATAGAGGTCCCACGGGGTGCAACGCTCGGGATCGGCGCGGTACTTGGGCTCGCAGGAGTATGGATACTCCTGCGAGCCGAGCAGGTTCCAAGTGTCACTGAGTCGCCAGAGCCCAGCGGCACGAGTGGCTCCCAGATACAACGCCTCGCCTTTGGGATTGCGCTCCTGATCGCGGTGAGTGCACTCACCTCTCTCGGAAGTGCGGCGCCACACGGTTTCTTACGTATCGCAGCGTTAGATGTTGGCCAAGGTGATGCGATTCTGGTCGAGCTCTCTGGGCGGCGCATGCTGATTGACGGTGGCCCGGACCCCTCACGCCTCAGTGCCGAATTGGATCGATTGATCCCCTCGTGGGACCGCAGAATTGACCTCCTTGTGGCAAGCCATCCCCACGAAGATCACCTCGCCGGGCTTCCAAAGTTACTTGATCGATATCGCATCACATCGGTCATCGGTTCGGAGGACCGCGGCGGTGGTCCTGCAGCAACGAGTTGGAGGGCAATTCTGCAGCGCAGCCAAGTCTCCTATCAACAAGTTTTTACGGGAGACCAGTTCCAGTTCGGTGCAGCTCGGTTATCGGTACTGTGGCCTGATGCCACATACCTCTCGCTGCCACCTACAAATGATGGAAGCGCCTTAAATGACCGATCCATTGTTCTGCGACTAGATATTCCAGGCTTTAGTGCGCTCTTCACTGGTGACATCGAGAGCGACATCGATGCTCGGATTTTGGGCCACATAAAAAGTCCCGTAGATGTGCTGAAGTCGCCACATCACGGAAGTAAGACCTCCGCAAGTCGGGCTCTTCTTAATGCTCTCAATCCGCGTGTTGCCCTCGTCTCCGTTGGCGTTAAGAATTCCTACGGTCATCCGGCCGCCACCACCCTGCAGCGCCTCGGCGAGCGCGGGGCTACTGTTGAGCGCACCGATACCGATGGCACGCTCCTGATCACCGTACCGCTCGCGCATCCAGATCAAATACTCATTCGTGACAATCGAGGCCTGCGTCGAGCTCCGGCGCGATCACAAATTGGGCTCCGTGCGCCAGGTCTCGCCGCAGATGATGCGATCACGCCGCTACGCCTCGCGGCTGTCGGCGCGGCCGTCAACGCGGTTGCCGCAGGCTGCCCCATCCCACGCGCTAGGATCCGCCCATGGGAACGGCACCGATCCTCCTAGCCTGGGGCGACGATCTCCTCCTCATCGAGGAGGCGGTGGCGGCGCTGGGCGCCCGCATGGCCGCCGAGGATGCCATGGGGGGCGGGCTCCCCGAGAAGGTGCGACTCAAGGCTGAGGGGCGCGGCTCTGGCGACGGGGCTGAGGTGCTCGGCGAGCTGCGTCGCCGGCTCGGTACGGGCGGCCTCTTCGGCGGCGGATCCCTCATGGTTGTTGCCGGCGCGGGCCGCCTCGGGCGCACCAAGGATCTGCGCGCCAACCTCACCGACACCCTCGCCAACATGGCTCCAGGGAACGGCGTCGTCTTGGTTGATCAACGCGCGCGTCGACCGAACCTCAAGGGGATGCGCCCCGACGGACCAGGCGAACTAGGGCTGTTGGTACAAGATCGCGGCGGGAGCATCGTCCAATGCATCTCCCCTGGTCCTGGCGAGTTGGCGTCGTGGTTGCTCGCGCGCGCGAAGAGCGCTGGTCGCGAGATCGCCGGCGATGCGGCAAAGTCGATCGCCGAGAGACTCGGTGCCGAAGTCCGCGAACCCGACCTTGATCGCAGCGGTATTCGCATGACTGCGGTCGTAGAGCTCGAGAAGTTGATGCTCGCGATTCCTACCGGGCCAATCTCCCTGCGCGCAGTTGATGCACTCGTTGCCGATCGCGGCGTTGGCTCGCTCTTCGCCTTTGCCGACGCGATCGTGTCGCGCAGTGGCACGCTGGTGTCAAAGCACCTACTA
>JBAXWE010000060.1:0-4068 GCA_037128565.1 bacterium | reverse complement strand
CTCGAGGCGCGCGATTTCATCACGCAGTTCGGCGACGCGGCGCTCCGCCCCGGCGACCACAGCGGCCGGCGCCTTCCCAGTGAATGACGGGTCGGCGAGGCGAGCCTCAGCGGCGGCCAGTTGCGACTGTGCGGCGGCAAGGTCACGATCGCGTCGGGCACGATCAGCGCCAATCGTCGCGGCGTCAGCCTGCGGTGGCTCGAGTCGCGCCGTAAGTGCGCCCGCCACAACAAGCAAACCCTCACCCTCTGTTGGGAGTGCGGCCTGAATGGTGAGAGGACGCACGCGCGCCAGCCGCTCAATGGCTGAGCGCAACCCTTCGCCCGACGCGGCAAGGTGGGACGGTGCTGCAACGGTGAGGGGAATCCATGCACCAGCGGCAAGCTTCGCAGTGGTGCGCGCTGCACGAACCTCGCGCACGAGGTCCAGCCATTGGTCGATGCTGCTTATGGCAGTGGTCGTCGCCGCATGTCGCGCTGGCCAGGCCGTCGTCGCCAAGAGTCCAGGGTCGTCTGCGCGTCGCGGGAGTGCCTCCCAGATCCCTTCCGTAATGAATGGGGCAATCGGGTGCAGCAGGCGCAAGAGATCATCGAGCGCATCCACCAGCGTCCACCAGACGGCGGTGCGCTCGCTCGCTGGGCGCGTCTCGTCGGCGAGTGTCACCTTGGCGATCTCGATCGCCTGGTCGCAGTACTCCGCCCAGATCGCATCGTAGATGCGTTGCGACGCCTCGGAGAAGCCGTACTGGCCAAGCGCACGATCAACGTCATCAACAGCGGCGCTGAGGCGCGTCGCCATCCAGGTGCCAAACTCCCCCGCCGCTGCATGCGCATCGGCAGCAGATGGTCGATCGTCGGTTGCCTCAACAGGTCGTGCGCCTAATACGTACCGCGCCGCATTCCAGAGCTTGTTCATGAAGTTGCGCGCATTCTCCAGCTTCTCTGGCGAGAGTCGCTGATCGGCGCCCGGTGCGGTGCCTGAGACGAGTGCGAAGCGCAGCGCGTCTGCGCCGATCTCATCGATCACCGAGAGGGGGTCAACGACATTCCCCTTCGTCTTCGACATCTTCTGTCCTTCAAGGTCGCGCACCATGCCGTGGAGATAGATCGTTTCAAACGGCGGCGTGCCCATCAGCTCAATGCCGAGCATCATCATGCGCGCGACCCAGAAGAAGAGAATGTCGTGGCCGGTCTCCATCACCTGCGATGGGTAGTAGCGAGCAAGATCTGGCGTCTTGTCGGGCCAGCCGAGTGTGCTGAACGGCCAGAGCCCGCTGCTGAACCAGGTGTCAAAGATGTCGCTCTCCTGCTGCAAGGTGCTTGACTCCGCACCACAGGTGCCGCAACCGGCTGGGCCCTCTTCGCGATCGGTCACGGTGATGTGCCCCTCGGCGCAGTACCAGGCGGGAATGCGGTGCCCCCACCAGAGCTGTCGACTTACGTTCCAATCGCGGATCTCTGTGAGCCAGTGTTCCCAGGTCTTCTCAAAGTGCGCGGGCACGATCTGTGTAGCGCCTGATCGAGTTGCAGCGAGTGCCTTCTCGGCGAGCGGCTTGGCGCGAATGAACCACTGCGTGCGAAGGCGTGGCTCCAAGATGTCGTTGCTGCGCTGGCAGCGCGCCGGGTTCGCCGTATGTGGCTTGACCGAGACAAGGAGGCCGAGCTCCTCGAGCGCGGCGACGATCGCCTTACGCGCCTTAAAGCGATCCAGGCCAGCGAACGGTGCGGGGGCGTCGGCAACGATGCGCGCGGACTCATCAAGGATGGTCGGCGCGGGCAGGTTGTGCCGCAGGCCAACCTCGCGGTCGTTCGGATCGTGTGCTGGGGTGACCTTCACCGCGCCCGTGCCGAAGCTCATCTCCACAAACGCGTCGGCAACCACTGGAATGGCGCGGTTCACGAACGGCACCATGACGCGCTTCCCAACGAGTGCGGTGTAGCGCGGATCGTCGGGGTGCACGGCAACGCCCGTGTCGCCGAGGAGTGTTTCTGGTCGTGTCGTCGCCACAACAACGCCGCTGTTGGCGTCGCCCCCCTCAAGTGGGTAGCGAATCTCCCAGATGCTCCCCTGCTCCTCGGTCGCGACCGACTCAAGGTCAGAGACGCTCGTCTTGCAGCCAGGGCACCAGTTGACGAGCGCCTCGCCGCGATAGGCAAGGCCGCGCTCGTAGAGCGTTGCGAAGGCGGTGCGCACAGCTCGACTCGAGACTTCATCCATGGTGAATCGCGTGCGGCTCCAGTCGGCCGAGGCGCCGAGGCGCTGGAATTGACCGAGGATCGTGTTCCGCGTCTCGTCCATGAAGCGGTGCATGCGGTCGAGGTAGCGCTCACGACCCAGATCGGCGCGGCTGCCCCCCTCCTTCTCAATGATGCGATCGAGCACGTACTGCGCGGCGATCGAGGCGTGGTCGACGCCAGGAA
Organism: bacterium; assembly: GCA_037128565.1. GTDB lineage: Bacteria > Chloroflexota > Limnocylindria > Limnocylindrales > Limnocylindraceae > Limnocylindrus. The sequence continues at coordinate 1,648 of JBAXWE010000060.1, read as the reverse complement.
GCCAGAGTGCCGCTCGCCCCTGCATGCGGGCACGGCGCACCATCAGGTCTTCGAGCGTCACGAAGAGCGCGTGGCCTACGTGCAGACCACCCGTGACATTCGGTGGCGGCATGATGATCGTGAACGGCGGGAGCGATTCGCGACCTTCGGCATCGCGCGTCTCGCGTCCGTCGGGGCTGCCGTAATCGGTTACTGCCCAGCGGGCTGCAACGCTGCGCTCAACCTCAGCAGCGCTATAGGAGGGACCGAGCTCGCGCGCCGCCGTCACGCTGATGCGCGGGGGGTGGCCGCACGCGCGCGAGGTGCACGTCGGCTTGGTGCCGTCGGCTCACTCACGCCAATTTCGCGCTCGGTGAGCATGAGTGGCAGCGCGCCAGCGCCAATCGTCTCTTCAGTCACAACACAGCGACGCACGTCGGGACGGTCTGGCAGGTCATACATCGTTGCAAGGAGCGCATCTTCTAGGACGGCCCGTAGTGCGCGGGCGCCGGTCTTACGGAGCAGTGCCTTCTCGGCAACGGCATGCAGGGCGGCCGGGGTGAACTGCAGGTCGACGCTATGCATCTGGAAGAGGCGCTGGTACTGCTTCACCAAGGCGTTCTTCGGCGCGACCAGAATCTCAACAAGATCGTCCAGGGTCAGCGGATCGAGCGCAACGATCATCGGCAGGCGCCCGATGAATTCAGGGATCAGACCGTAGCGCAGCAGGTCGTCTGGCATCAGCTGCTCGAGCACGCGGTTGCGCTCATCTTTGCTTGCGGGCGTATCGGAGCCGAAACCGATGCCACGTCGCCCAACGCGGTCCGAGACGATCTTCTCAAGCCCCTCAAATGCACCACCGCAGATAAAGAGGATGTTCGTCGTGTCGATCTGGAGGTACTCCTGGTGCGGATGCTTGCGACCGCCCTGCGGGGGCACATTCGCCACCGTGCCCTCGATGATCTTGAGCAGCGCCTGCTGTACCCCTTCGCCTGAAACATCGCGCGTGATTGACGGGTTGTCGGACTTGCGCGTGATCTTGTCGATCTCATCGATATAGATGATGCCGCGCTGCGCGCGCTCAATATCGCCATCGGCCGCCTGGATCAGGCGGAGCAGAATGTTCTCGACATCTTCACCAACGTATCCCGCCTCGGTCAGACTCGTTGCGTCGGCGATGCAGAAGGGCACATCAAGGAATCGGGCCAGCGTCTGTGCGAGCAGCGTTTTGCCGGAACCGGTCGGCCCAACGAGCAGGATGTTCGACTTTGCGATCTCAACGCCATCGGCAACGTTCGGTGCGCCAACGCGCTGATAGTGGTTGTGCACGCCGACGGCGAGCGAGCGCTTGGCGCGCTCCTGGCTCACCACATGCTCGTTGAGTGCTGCGTGAATCATGCGCGGGGTCGGTGTGACACCGCCAAATGACTTGCGCTGTGGCGCCGATGGCGACTGTTCGGTGGCAATCTCGGCGCAGAGGGCAACGCACTCGTCGCAGATGTAGACACCCTGGCCGGCGATCAGCTTGCGAACCTGCTCCTGCGTCTTGCGGCAGAAGGAGCAGCGATAGGATCCTGTGCCCGCACTGCGTGGGCCGCGCGTCTTACCGCCTCCCGACTCTCCGGATCCAGCTCCTCCGCTCATGCGGCGCGCCTCACTTCCCCTTAGG
>JBAXWE010000006.1:0-43948 GCA_037128565.1 bacterium | reverse complement strand
GTCGCGCAGTGGTGTCGCGCGCCGTGCGCGGGCCCCGCTGGAGTGAGCGGGTGACCCCAGAGACGGTCGGTGCAACGCGCAGCGAGCGTGCTGCGGCGCGTCGGCGCTCGACACGTCAGGGGGAGGCGGCATGAGCATCATCACGTTGAGCGATGTTCGTCGCGAGATCGGTGCCGCGGTCATCCTTGACGAGGTGACACTCAGCGTCGCCGCTGGTGAGCGCATCGGCCTCGTCGGCCCGAATGGGGCAGGGAAGACAACCCTACTCAAGATGGTTGCCGGACTGGAATCACCTGACCAGGGCCGCGTGCAACACGCTAAGGGGCTCCGGATCAACCTCCTCGCACAAGAGTCGGCGCAGGACCCTGAACTACTGAACGCCCCAACGCTCATTGAGGCCGTGATCGGGGGCGCTGCAGAGATCGTCTCCCTGGCCGCTGCGCTTAGGCAGATGGAGCTCGATGGGCGTGCCGCCTCAGCCGAGTACGCCGAGGCGCGAACGAAGTTCGATGCCGCCGACGGCTATGCCCTGGAAGATCGGGTGGGTGCGGCGCTCCGAGGGCTCGGCTTCCCAACCGCACGGCACAGCGAGGCTCCTGCACGCCTCTCCGGAGGGGAGCAGACCCGCGTCGCCCTGGCGCGACTCGTGATCGCCGATCCAGACCTTCTCCTGCTGGACGAGCCGACGAACCATCTCGACATTCAGGCGATTGAGTGGCTGGAAGGTGCGCTACGCGCACGCAACGGCGCACTCATTGTTGCCAGCCACGATCGCGCCTTCCTTGATGCCGTCATCGATCGAGTCTGGGAGGTCCGCGCCCATCACGTGACGCGCTTCCGTGGGGATTACAGCGCCTACTCGAAGCAGCGCGGTGCCGCTGATGAGGGGGACGAGCGCGACGCAGATCGTCGCGAGAAGGAGATCGCGCGCGAGCGTGAACTCATTCAGACCTATCGCAGCCATCGCAAGTACGCAAAGATGCACGAGCACGAGCGCCGTCTCGCTGCAATCGAACCTGTCGTTCGTGAGCGCAAGGCGATCTCACTCTCGATCGCTGCTGAGGGAGCCGGGCGCGGCCCAGCTGAGCCGTTGCGGGTGAGTGAGGCGTCCATCGGGTATCGAGAGCCGGCGCAGGTGGAGATCACCCGCGCGCGCAGCCTCGCTCTTCGCCGCGGTGAGCGCATTGGAATCGTGGGTCCTAATGGCGCTGGAAAATCAACGCTGCTGAAGACCATCGCTGGCCTCCTCCCAGTGCTCGACGGGAGCGTGGAGATTGCCGGTGGGGTGGTGCCTGGGTATCTCGCCCAGGTTCGCGCAGCGGGGCTCCATGGCGCCACGGTGCTTGAGGCTCTGCGCACCGCCGTACCCGTCGAGGTCTCTGAAGCGCGGGCACATCTCGCAAAGTTCCTCTTCCGCGGAGATGCGGTCGGGAAAGAGGTGGCGGTGCTCTCCGGCGGTGAGCGCAGCCGGTTGGAGCTCGCGATCCTCGGCCTGATGCCCGCAAACCTTTTGCTGCTCGACGAGCCAACCAACCACCTCGATATTGATGCGTGCGAATCGCTGGAGCGATTCCTTTTTGATGGAGAGCGCACACTCCTTGTCGTCAGTCACGATCGTCGACTCCTTGAGCGCATCTGCACCTCACTCTGGGTCGTTGAAGATGGCGTCGTCGCCGCCTTTGACGGCGGGTACACCGCATGGCGAGAGGCGGTGGCCGGCGGCTGGAGCACAAAGGATGCCGACGCTCTCGTAGCCGGACGTCTCGGTTCACCGAGTGCCCTTACTGCGCAGCACACGGTTCTCACCAAACCACAACCAACGGTTGCGGCGCCCGCGGCCAAGAGGAGTGCGGCGCCGAAGCCGGAGCGGCTCAGCAAGGAGCAGGCGCGCCGACGTCGCTCTGCCATTGAGGCAGATCTCGAGCGACACGGACTACGGAAGGGACACCTGGAACTTGCGATGCTTGACCCGAACGTTCTCGCCTCGTATACCGAACTTTCAAAGGTGGCGAGTGAGCTAGCCGACGTTACGGCTGCGCTCCAACAGGCTGAAGAGGCATGGCTCGCCCTCGAGGGGGAGGTGGCGAAGTGAGCGGTCGACTTGTTCGCGTTGGCCTTGGTGGACTTATCGCGTCAGGGAAGAGCAGCCTCGCCGCAGCGCTTGTTGCGAGCGCCGAGTTGCAGGAGTCCATCGGGGGAGCCGTTGAGCATCTTGATGTTGATGCGCTCCTGCGCGCAGCGCGTTCCTCCGAACCGTCACTTCGCGACGCCATCCTCACCGCCGTGCCTGATGCGCGCCGCTCTGATGGGGCCCTCGACACGAAGGCTCTCGCGGCACGGGCGTTTGCCGATCCTGCAGTCATGCGCCGCCTTGAGGAGCTCCAGTGGCCGGTCGTTCGCGCAGCGCTTAGCGAGGCGAGCCGAGTGGCGGAGGAACGAGGCGTCCGCCTTCTCCTCGTTGAGGCGATCGCGCTGGGCCGCTCTGGCCTCGCCGAGGTGCTCGCCGGAGTTCTCTACCTTCAGGTTGATGAGGCGGTCCGCCGCCAGCGCTTTGTGACCCGTGGCGGCAGCGCGGATGACTTCGAGATGCGCAACGCCGCACAGGCGGCGATTCCTGCAGAGATGGCAAGGATCGAGGCGGTGCCGATTGAGGGGAGTGGCTCGCTGCCTGAGACCGTGCACGCGGCGAGCCTCGTGCTCCGCCGCCTATGCTTGCAGGGTGAATCCATCGACTGAACCCACGGCGGAACTGGCCCCCTCTGCGGGGCGCCCCTTCGCCCTGCGCTCCGACTTCGTCCCAACAGGCGACCAGCCCACCGCCATCACGGAGCTCGTCCAAGGGCTCACCGATGGCCTCCATCACCAGGTCCTCCTCGGAGCAACGGGGACAGGGAAGACCTTCACCATTGCGAACGTGATCCAGCAGGTCCAGCGACCAACGCTCGTCCTTGCACATAACAAGACACTCGCCGCTCAGCTCTATGCCGAGCTGAAGGAGTTCTTCCCCGAGAACGCCGTCGAATACTTTGTCTCGTATTTCGATTACTACCAGCCGGAGGCCTACCTCCCACGCTCCGATACCTACATCGAGAAAGACTCCAGTCGCAATGATGAGATTGACCAGCTGCGACACGCCGCTACCAAGGCGCTCTTTGAGCGTCGCGACACGATCATCGTGGCGTCGGTCTCTTGCATCTACGGCCTCGGTGCGCCGGTGGACTATGGCGCTACCGTTCTCAAGGTGCGCAAGTCGGGGAAGTATCGCCGCGATGCCATCCTGCGCCACCTCGTCGACCTGCAATACCAGCGCAACGACGCCACCCTCGGTCGCGCCAAATTCCGTGTGCGTGGCGACACGCTTGAGGTGCAGCCCGCCGGCGAGGAGACGATCATCCGTGTGGAGTTCTTCGGTGACGAGGTAGAGCGCATCGCCGAAGTTGATCCGCTGACTGGCGAGATTCTCGCAGAGCGGAACGAGATGACGATCTATCCGGCTACCCACTATGTAACTCCGACGGCGAAACTCTTTGAGGCGATTCGTGACATAGATACGGAGATGGAGGGGCGTTGCCGCGAGCTAGAGGCGACGGGCAAGGTACTTGAAGCGGCCCGTCTGCGTCAGCGCACGACCTTTGACTTGGAGATGATGCGCGAGGTTGGCTTCTGCTCAGGGATCGAGAACTACTCGCGCCACCTTTCGCGCCGCGAGCCTGGCTCCCGGCCGTGGACGCTGCTCGACTACTTCCCAGCCGATTGGCTCCTCGTTGTTGATGAGAGCCACATGAGCATCCCGCAGGTCGTCGGCATGTACAAGAACGATCGTTCGCGCAAAGAGATCCTCGTTGACTTCGGCTTCCGGCTCCCGAGTGCCCTCGACAATCGTCCACTGACCTTTGAGGAGTTCGAGACGAGCGTGCGACAGGCGATCTACGTTTCCGCGACGCCAGGGAGCTACGAACGAGAGCGTGCAGACAAGGTGGTGCAACAGCTGATCCGCCCAACAGGGGTAGTGGATCCGCACATCACCGTGCTCCCGACGAAGGGGCAGATCGACGATCTCCTCGAGCGCATTCAGGGACGGGTAAAGAAGAAGGAACGCGTGATCGTTACGACGCTCACGAAACGCATGGCTGAAGAGCTCTCGTCGTACCTTGAAGAGGCGGGGATTCGCGTGCGTTACTTGCATAGCGAGATTGACACGCTAGAGCGCATTGAGATCTTGCGCGACCTACGCCTCGGAGTCTTTGACGTAATTGTGGGAATCAACCTGCTCCGCGAGGGGATCGACCTTCCTGAGGTGACGCTGGTGGCAATTTTGGACGCCGACAAGGAGGGCTTCCTGCGTTCAGCGTGGGCGCTCATCCAAACGGTCGGACGCGCGGCGCGCAACACGGGCGGCGAGGTGGTCTTCTACGCCGACAAGATGACCGAATCCATGAAGGTGGCGATCTCTGAGACGGATCGACGACGCGCGATCCAGGAGCAGTGGAATATCGATCACGGCATCACCGCCACCACCATCTCGAAGCCGATCCGTGACCTGAACGATCGGCTCAAGAGCGTCGCCGAGAAGGCCGACACCTACGCTGGCGGAAAACGCGGCGGCGCCCTAAGCGAGGTCGGGCGCAGCGAGATCGAGAAGCTGGTGAAGCAGCTCGAGGCGCAGATGAAGATCGCCTCCAAGGCGTTGGAGTTCGAGCGCGCGGCGGCGATTCGCGACGAGATCCGCATGCTGCGTACGGCGGTGCTCGAGGAGGATGCGGCGACGGCGATTGAGCGGGCTGCAGAGCGTGCGGCACGTGAGGCGCAGGGCGGAAGCCGACGTGGCGCTCCCGCAAAGACAGCTCCCCAGGGGATTGGCGCCGCCGCCCACACGCTCGTTGCCCCAGCGCTTGATACCGCCGCCGACTGGCTCCCAGGTCTGCGCGACGAGCATGAGGAGGAGACGGGTACGATCCCCGATGCAGGTCAGCCTCCAGCGGCTGAGGCGCCCGTTCGGCGCCGCACCTGGGATCCGAGCGTGACGCCGAATGTGATCAAGCGCCGCGGCGAGCGGCCGAAGCGAAGGGGGTAGTCGTGGGACAGAACAAGATCTCCGTTCGCGGCGCCCGTGAGCACAACCTGAAGGGGATTGACCTCGACATTCCACGCGACCAGCTCGTCGTCGTCACCGGCATCTCCGGCTCAGGCAAGTCGAGCCTCGCCTTTGACACGATCTACGCCGAAGGTCAGCGACGCTACGTCGAGAGCCTCTCAGCGTACGCACGCCAGTTCCTTGGGCAGATGGAGAAGCCCGATGTCGATTCCATTGACGGGCTCTCGCCGGCCATCTCTATCGACCAGAAGGGCTCATCGCGCAACCCGCGTTCGACCGTTGGCACGATCACCGAGATCTGGGACCACTTCCGACTCCTCTACGCGCGCGCCGGAACCCCGCACTGCCCAAAGTGCGACCGCCCGATCAGTCGCGTCTCTCTCGACCAGATCGTCGAAGAGATCCTCAAGCTCCCTGACGGTACGCGCATCCTCGTACTCGGCCCACTGCTGCGCGACCGCAAGAGCGAGGGGGAGCGTATGTATGAGGCGGCCCGCAAGTCGGGATTCAGTCGCGTGCGCGTTGACGGCGTGCAGTACGACCTCGGCGGCGATGATCTGCCGAAGCTCGACAAGAAGAAGCGCCACTCCATTGAGGTCATCGTGGACCGATTCGTGGTGCAGCATCCCGTCGATGAGAAGGGGAAGCCTCTGCCGATTCCTGATCGCAGCCGGCTCGCCGACTCTGTAGAGACGGCGATCAAGTTGGGCGAAGGGCTCGCCATTGTTGCCCCAGCACCCGCCGAGAAAGAGAAGCCCACCTTTGAGGAGCGGCTCTTCAGCGAGAAGCTCGGCTGCGCCTACGACGGCACGGTGATTGATGATCTGCAGCCGCGTTCGTTCAGCTTTAACTCCCCGCATGGCGCATGCGAAACCTGCACCGGCCTCGGCTTCCGCCTCGAGGTCGATGAGGAGCGCGTGATCGATCCAGAGAAGTCGGTGCTCACCGGCGGCCTGATTCCGTGGTCCCGCTCGCCAGAGGGGAGCTGGTACTTGAAGGTCGTCACTGCAGCGATGAAGGCGAACAAGTGGAATCCAAAGACACCGCTGGGCGATCTCCCGAAGGGTGCACTCGACTACCTGCTGCACGCCGAGCGCGAGGATCGCTACACGGTCACGTATGAGAACTCGAGCTACAGCAACACCTATAAGGCTGCCTTTGAGGGGATCATCGCGAACCTTGAGCGTCGACACAAAGAGACGGATTCAGAGTTGGTGCGCGTAGAGATTGAGCGCTACATGGTGAGCAGGCCCTGCCCCGACTGTAAGGGTCGGCGCTTGAAGCCCGAGATCCTCGCCGTGCGCGTGGACGGGCGCAACATCGCTGAGGTGGCATCCATGCCGATCGGCGAGCTCGTCCCGTGGATCAACGCACTGCCAAAGGCGCTGGGCGATCGTGAGCGCACCATCGCAAAAGCCGTGATCAAGGAGATCAGCGAGCGCGCCGGCTTCCTCGTCGACGTTGGCCTCGACTACCTCACCGTCGATCGCTCTGCCACCACGCTCTCGGGCGGCGAGGCACAGCGCATTCGCCTCGCGACGCAGATCGGCTCACGATTGGTCGGCGTCCTCTACATCCTTGATGAGCCATCGATCGGCCTGCACCAGCGCGACAACGCGCGCCTCATCGCCACGCTGATTCGACTGCGTGACCTCGGCAATACGGTGCTGGTGGTTGAGCATGACGAAGAGACGATCCGGACCGCTGACTGGGTTGTCGACATTGGGCCTGGCGCTGGAGAGCTCGGCGGTCGTTTGATCTCGAACGGCACGTTCAAGGAACTCCTTGCAGCGAAGGATTCCATTACCGGTGCATATCTGCGTGGCGACCGAGCAGTTGCGGTGCCAAAGACGCGTCGCAAGGGGAGTGGTAAGGCGATTACGGTGAAGGGGGCGCGAGAGCACAACTTGCGCGAGCTCGATGTCGCCTTTCCGCTCGGCGAATTTGTTGCCGTGACAGGCGTCTCGGGGAGCGGCAAGAGCACCCTCGTCACCGATATTCTGCAGAAGGCGCTCGCCCGTAGGCTGCACGGAGCAAAGGAACGGCCAGGTGCACACGATCGCATTACGGGCCTCGATGAGATTGATAAGGCGATCGAGATCGACCAGAGCCCGATCGGCCGTACGCCGCGCTCGAATCCCGCCACCTACGTCGGCCTCTTCACGCCAATCCGTGAACTCTTCGCCGCCACACAAGAGGCGCGGCTCCGTGGTTACACGGCAGGACGCTTCTCTTTCAACGTGAAAGGCGGCCGCTGCGAAACCTGTTCCGGTGACGGCATCTTGCAGATTGAGATGCAGTTCCTCCCTGACGTGTATGTGCCCTGTGAAACGTGCCAAGGGAAGCGTTACAACCGCGAGGCACTTGAGGTGACCTGGAAGGGGATGACAATCGCCGACGTACTGGAGCTACAGGTGGATGATGCGCTTGAGCGCTTCTCTGCGGTGCCTGCAATTCGCAATCGCCTCAAAACACTGAGCGAGGTAGGCCTCGGCTATCTCCGCCTCGGGCAGGCGGCAACGACCCTCTCGGGTGGCGAGGCGCAGCGCATCAAGCTCGCCACCGAACTGGCTCGTCGCTCCACTGGCCGCACGATGTACATCCTTGACGAGCCAACCACAGGGCTGCACTTTGCAGACGTTGATCGCCTGCTCCATGTGCTGCATCGCCTTGTTGATGGCGGCAACAGCGTCATCGTGATTGAGCACAACCTTGATGTGATCAAGACGGCGGACTGGGTGATCGACCTTGGGCCCGATGGGGGAAGCCGTGGTGGCGAACTCATTGCTGAGGGGACGCCTGAGCAGGTTGCGAAGGTGAAGCGCAGCCACACCGGTCGCTATCTCGCCCTTGCGCTGAAGGGCGAGCCGATCCATTCGCTGGAGTAGCGATGGCTGAGCCCCACCTCCCTCGACACGCCGATCCCGCACTCGATCAGGCTGGGCTCCGCGCAGCCCAGCTGCTGGAGCGCATCCTTGATGAGCTTGTTGATGATCGTGCCCGAGCTAGGTTCTTGCCGTATCGGTCCTGGACAACGCAACTCCGTGACGCACATGGTGCAGCCCTGCGTAAAGGAGTCGTCGCTGTGCGCGCTGCTCTCGGGCCGGGAGATGGACTCGCAGATGTCGCCTCTGGTGAGGCGGTAGTGGAGCTGCGTGAGGCACTCGACGAGATCCTGAGAATACTGAATCGCCGTGAGGCCCTGCGTGGGCGTGTTGGATCGCGCGATGGCGCCTGAGCGACTTCCGGCGCCGAGTGTCCCGGACGCGATTGCGGCGGCACTGAAGGTTCTCCCCGACGCGCCCGGCGTCTATCTCTTCTCGGATACCGCAGGGAAGATCATCTACGTCGGCAAGGCGACGCACCTTACCCAACGCGTGCGCAGCTACTGGCAGGCTGGTGGAGAGCCGGGTGCACACCGCATTCGCGACGCGATCGCTGAGGTTGCAACACTGGATTGGACGGTCACCGACTCCACAAAAGAGGCACTTCTCCTCGAGGCCACACTCGTGCGACGGCATCTCCCCAAGTACAACATCCGCCTTCGTGACGATCGCAGCTACCCGTACATTCGCGTTACGGCTGATCCCTATCCACGCGTGGAGCGCACCCGACGACTTGTGCGGGACGGCTCGCGCTATTTCGGACCATACACAACGCCTGGATCGGTCAATGCTGCGATGGAGGCGATCAAACGCCTCTTTCAGTTTCGAACGTGCGAGGTATCAATTAAGCCAATGGAACGCGCACTTGAGCGCCCCTGCCTCCTCTACGACTTGAAGCGCTGCCAGGGCCCCTGCCTCGGCAATATTCCGGTCGCCGACTACCAGCGCGAGATTGATGGAGTGCAACTCTTTCTGGGTGGGCGATCACGCGCCGCTATCACCATGCTCACTACCCGAATGGAATCTGCCGCCGAACGCGAAGCCTTTGAAGATGCCGCACGTATTCGCGATGCCGTCCTTTCGCTAGAGACGACGTTCGACGAGCAGAAGGTGCCGACGTCGGGTCGCGCCGATGAGGACGTGCTGGGCATCGCTCGGCACGGCCGCCATGTTGCCATAGCCTGTTTCCAGATTCGTGACTCGGCGCTAGTGGGACGTGATGTTCATCGTGTGGAGGCGGGGGATTCAGGGGATGCAGAACTCCTCGCAGGTTTTGCCGCGAGCTACTACGCACGTGCAGGAGAGATCCCACCCTCGATTGCGACCGCTGTGGAGGTGGGCGATCCAGAGATCCTGGAATTCCTTTCAGCACGTCGTGAGGGTCGCGTCGAGATGCGTGTCCCACAGCGCGGGGATCGGGCGCGCATCGTTCGGCTGGCCGAACGGAACGCAGAAGAGTGGCTCATTCGACGCGAGGCCGAAGAGGACGCCGATCGTGAGCGTGCCGACGCCGCCCTCACAGCGCTCTCCGTCGCGCTCAGACTTGACGCATCACCGGCGCGCATTGAGTGTGTCGACGTCAGCACCATCCAGGGGGCATTCACCGTTTCATCCCTCACCGTTGCGCAAGAGGGTCAGTTGGCGCCGAAGGAGTACCGCCGCTTCCGTATTAAGGGGGTGACGGGGCAAGATGACTTCGCGGCACACGCGGAGGCACTCACACGTCGCTTCGCTCGTTCAGTGGAGGGTGGTACGCAACGGAGTGGCGAGGCCGAATCACGCGCATGGAGCCTGCCTGACCTTCTCGTCATCGACGGTGGTCGGGGGCAGGTATCTGCTGCGGCCGCCGTGCTGGATGCCGCAGGGTTAGCGATCCCTCTCGTAGGCCTCGCCAAGGAGCGCGAAGAGCTCTGGCTGCGCGACGCTTCAGCTCCAATTCTTCTCCCTGCCACCGATCCTGGGCTGCGCCTTCTGCAGCGACTTCGAGATGAGGCGCACCGTTTCGCGATCGGCTATCACCGCACCCTGCGGAGTCGGGCGGCAACCGCGAGCCGGCTCGATGGCATCCGTGGATTGGGCCCAACGAAGCGGAAGGCGCTCCTCCGTCGGTTCGGCTCAGCCGCAGGGATCGCCGCCGCTCCCGCTGAAAGCCTCGTGGAGGTTCCAGGGGTCGATCTAGCCCTTGCCGCACGAATCCTCGCCGCACTCGGTGCGGATCGGGGCTGAAGGGGGCTGAGGGGGACCCCTGCTAGGATTCTCCGAAATGCGTAAGTTCACCCCGTACCTGATTCTGGCTACAGCGCTTCTGGCGCTGGCTATTGACCTACTCCCAAACCTGAAGCTCCCCGCAGGTGGCACCACGGGCGGCACTCGCCCGATTGAGACCAAGCTTGGACTTGACCTACGTGGCGGGCTACGTGTTGAGTATCAGGTGCAGCCAGTCGACGGCGTGAGCGCCACCACAGCCGATCTCGCTACCATCCGCGACATCATTGAACGTCGCGTCAACAGCACCGGTGTCTCTGAGCCGCTTGTGCAGACGCAGGGGACCGACCGGGTTGTGGTTGAGTTGCCTGGCGTCACCAACCCCGATTCCATTCGCGCCCTTCTGGGCACCACCGGTCGGCTCGACCTGGTGCCCCTTCCGCGTGATGTGTATGGGTATTTTGATTCTGCGTCGGGTCAGCCGCACCAGGGAACGAAGGCGGTACCGGTCCAGGGCGAGACACTAAACGACAAAACGCTGAAGGCGCTCTTCTCTGGTGATCAGATCGACTCGTCGGCCGTGCAGATTGACTCTGCGGGAAAACGCGTTGTCTCCTTCAAGCTGAAGTCTGCTGGCGCAGATCTCTTCGCCACGTGGACGAAGGCGAACATCGGCTCCTACTTTGCGATCGTTCTTGACGGTGCTGTCAAGTCGGCTCCATACATTCAGAGTGCGATCACGGGCGGTGAGGCCCAGATCTCTGGCGGCGGTGCCAGCGGCTTCGCCGCCGATGAGGCCGCAAATCTTGTCACCATTCTGAAGTTCGGCTCACTCCCATTCCCGATTGCGGAGATTGGCGTCACCGATGTGAAGGCAACGCTCGGCGCAGCCTTCCTCGGTCAAGCGCTCTTCGCTGGCGCCGTTGGCATCTTGCTCGTCTTCCTGTTCATGCTTTTGCATTACCGCCTGGCCGGAGCGGTCGCCAATGTTGCACTGCTCTTTTATGTCCTTATCGTCCTAGCGATCTTCCGCCTCGTCCCCGTCACGCTAACTCTGGCCGGGATCGCCGGATTCGTGCTCTCGATCGGCATGGCGGTTGACGCGAACATCCTCATCTTTGAGCGCACGAAAGAGGAGCTGCGCATTGGGAAGGGGATCGCCCCGGCAGTAGAGGCTGGCTTCAGCAGGGCTTGGAACTCCATTCTTGACTCCAATGTCTCAAGCCTGATCACCGCCTTCATCCTCTTCTACTTTGGCTCCTCCACCATCAAGGGCTTCGCGCTGGTGTTGATCATTGGCGTGCTCTGCTCACTCTTTACTGCCGTTACCGTCACACGCCTGATCCTGCGCGCCGTCATTGCGCAGAAGCGCTTCTCGTCACCCTACCTTTACGGAACCGCTAAGGGCGATCTCGACGCACTAGATCGGGGTGTGACTCGTGGATAAGATCATTGCGCGCAAGCGCTGGTTCTTCCTCTTCTCGTTGCTGATCACCGTCCCTGGCCTCCTCTTCACCTTGGCTACCCCAATTTCTGGCGGCACCATTGGGTTGAAGTTCTCCATCGACTACACGGGCGGCACGATTTGGGAGTTCCGACCCGCAACGCCAGCCGATCCGTTGGTGGTGCAGGCGGCCGTCGCGAGTGCGGGGCATGAGGAGGCGACCGTCACTGAGGCCGGGACCGGCTTCTTGATCGTGCGCACGAAGCCACTTGACCTTCAGGTCGGTCAGGACCAGATTGAAAATGCTGGGGCAGAACTACAGAAGATTCGTGGGGCAGTTGTTGCTGCGATCGGCCCAATCGCCCAAGAGGGCTCCATCTCCACGGTCGGCCCCGTCATCAGCCAGGACCTCACGCAGCAGGCGCTCCTCCTCGTCGTGCTCGGTTCGATCGGGATTCTGCTCTGGATGACCTATCGCTTCCGAAACCTTCGGTTCGGACTGGCGGCGCTCACGGCGCTTCTTCACGATGTGATTGTGACGGTCGGTTTCTTTGCTATCGCCGGTACCGTCGCAGGGATTGAGATCGATGCCCTCTTCGTCACCGCGATGTTGACGATCATCGGCTTCTCGGTGCACGACACGATCGTTGTGTTTGACCGCATCCGCGAGAACCTTGTCCGCCATGCTGGCGCGCCATTCGGAGATGTTGTGAACCACTCCATTGTTCAGACCCTCGGTCGATCGTTTAACACCACCGCCACCGTGCTCATCACACTCCTTACCCTCCTCGTTTTCGCTGGGGGATCGGTGCGCACCTTTGTGTTGGCGCTCTTCATCGGCATCCTTTCAGGAACGTACTCTTCAATCTTCAATGCCAGCCCACTGCTCGTCTGGTGGGAGGAGCGCGCTCAGGCGCGCAGGGTGGCAGCGGCGCGAACCCGCACGGCGTAGGGTGCCGCCGCGGGCCTGGCGCCTTGAGCCGGTCGCAACTCTCCATCCTGCCGCTGCTGGCGAGCTGCAGGTCAGCACGGATCTCTTGCAACTCTTCGCCGACCTCTTAATTCCAAAGCATCTCCACTTATCGCTCGCCACCTTGCTCCATAGCCGTGGTCTCGCTGACCCAGTTCACGCACGACACTTTTTGGATCGCAACGATCGCACCTTGCACGATCCACACCTTCTCCCCGATGCGACGGGCCTCATTGCGCGTCTTCGTGCGGCGGGTGAAGCGGGGGAGCCTGTCCTTGTCGTAGGCGACTTTGATGCCGATGGGCTCACCGGGGCGGCCATCATGATTCGAGCACTCCGTGCAATTGGCGCGATCGCCGAGGGCTACATCCCGCAGCGTGATGGTGATGGACATGGCATTCCTGAGGGGGCGATCAGCGCCGCACTGGAAGATGGCGTCGAGCTCATCCTTGCAGTTGACTGCGGCACCGCCGATCGGGCCCGCGTTGCCGAGGCGCTCCAGGCAGGGATATTGGTCGGGATCATTGATCACCACGCCGTGCCGCCAGAGCCGGCACAGGCCGCTTGGCTCGTGAATCCTAATCGGCCCAACTCAATCTACCCATTCCCAAGTTTGGCGGGGAGTGGTCTCGCCTTCAAGATTGCTCAGGGCATACTTGCCGATCATCCAGAGCGACGCGAACTCTTGGCAGAACTCTCAGTCCTCGCCATGATTGGTGGAATTGCGGACATGGTTCCAGTTGCTGATGAGTTTCGCGTCATCGTACGCTCGGCACTCAAGGTGATGAACGGCGCTGGGCACATGCCAGTGGGAGTCGCGGCGCTCCTCCGCGCCGCTGGCGCAGAGGCTCCGTACCGTGCAGATGTTTCGGGGTTCACCATCGCACCGCGCATTAATGCTGCGGGGCGCATCGGTGATGCCGCACCTGCACTCGCGCTACTCACCACCGACGACCCAATCGAGGGCGCTGAGCTTGCAACGCTCTTGGAGGGGATCAATCTTGAGCGGAAAGAGATGACAAAGGTTGCGATTGATGATGCTCGGGGACTTCTCGGACTCATCCCAGGAGGCACCCTGAGCAGTGCACGCGCATATCTCGGCGACGGCCTGGTGGCGGTGCGGGGCCCGTGGTCTGTTGGGATTATCGGTCTGATCGCTGGTCGGCTCAGCGAAGAGATGGGGCGACCCGCTCTCGTCGCACATGACGATAGTGATGGGGCGCCGATGCGTGCCTCGGTGCGGGCGCCGAAAGGCTTTGCAATTGCGGTTGCGCTACAGGATGCGAGCGAGATCCTGATTCGACACGGTGGTCATGACGGAGCCGGTGGTTGTTCTTTTGATGCAGCGAACTGGGAGGCGTTGCTCCCCAGGCTGAGCGCTACCTGTGCTGGGCAGGCGCGGGCGCGGGCGCCAGAGCTGGCCGTCGACCTGGCCGCGCCGGTGGGGGGCCGCACGCCGCAGGACCTGGCTGCGCTAGCAGATCTGCTTGCGCCGACAGGCATGGGGAATCCTGAGCCAACCTTTCTGCTTCGCGGGATCCCGCTTACGGCAGTCCGCCTTGTCGGAGATGGGCGCCACGCTCGTCTCACACTCGCGCTGGACGGTTCCACGGTAGAGGCGATGGCATTTGGCCGACCCGATGCCCAGCAGCTTTCAGGGGGCACGATTGACCTTGTCGTGCGAACGGTGCAACGGACGTATCGTGGTTCAGCACGGATTGAGGTCCACGTCGCAGATCTCCGGTCCGCTATATCAGGGGAGGCCGTATGAGTGGGAATCGATCTCTTCGACCGTTGCCACGCACCCGCCAAGCCGCGCCGCAACCATTTCATGGCGCGAAGCCTCCAACCAACCGTGACCTGTTGAGTCGCGATGGAGCGCAGCGGCGCACGTTCAGCCCAGCCCCGATTATCGCGTTGCTTCTCCTCGGGATGCTTGCAGCCGGAAGCCTCATCGGATTCTCCCTCAGTACCCCTGCCCCCGCTGCGAGTCCAAATAGCGGCCCTGAGGTGATGGTGGGGACGAACGTGAGCGGAACAATTGCCTTCGGTCGCGGCGGCTCCATCTGGAGTGTGAGCGGTAACTCACTGCGGCAACTCACTACCGCAGCAACTGATTCCGACCTGGCCTGGAGCATTGACGGTGTCTGGCTTTACGCAATTCGGCATCGAACTGAGTCGGGTGGCAGATATATCGGGAGCGGCAGCGTGCAGAAGTATGAGCTGACAGTGCCGAGCCTGTTGCGACTGTCTGCGTATGGTGGCAGAGAAGAGGTGCTCTTTGATGGCCTGATCGTCGGATCGCAACCGTCACTGAATTGGTCTGGCTTCATGTACGATCCCTCTCTCACCAGTGATGGTCGCATCGCGGTTGCAACTGATTACCGCGGGCGTGATATCGGCACCGATGTCGTGATCCGAGTCCTCAGCGCTGATGGGTCCGAGATCACCACGCTTCCACTCCCTCACATAGCCCCATTTGGTCACCAGGATCCCGCATGGAGCCCCGATGGCACCGCCCTCTATTACGTGCAGAACGGGCTTGCAGAGGGCACCTCCGCCTCGCGCATCATCCGTTACGACGTCGCAAAGAAGAGCACGACAAGGATTGGCGAGAAGGGCCTGATTCAGCCGGCGATAAGCCCCGATGGTCGGTGGATGGCCGCCACGCGAATTTCAACGCGCGGAACAGATGTTGTTATCCTCAACCCAACAACGGGTGAGGTCGTGATGGAGGTCACTCGCACTGGTAAATCGTGGGCCCCAGCCTGGTCGCCAAACGGTACGCAACTCGCATTGCTGTCAGCGTACGGCGGGCAAGCAACTCTAAGCATCGCCTCATTCAGCGTTGCCGCATCTGGTATACCGAATCCTCCGGTGATCATCAACCCGCTTCGTGACCCTGTGGATCCAAATGTGCGGCCAGCGTGGGGGAGCCTCAACACCGCTGCTGCGGCAGTGAGCCCGGCGCCATGAGCGGGTATCTAGATCGCCTCAGCGCATCAACAGCTCGTGCCGGCTCATTTTTGTGCGTCGGCATTGACCCGGTCCCCTCAGCCCTTCCCGTGACCTATCGCGAGACGAACGCTGGGATTGAGCGATGGATTGAAACCCTTATCGGCGCTACCGCGCCATTTGCAGCTGCCTTCAAGATGAACCTCGCGTACTTTGAGGCACTCGGCAGCGAGGGGATTCGATTAGCAGAACGTGTCCGTCGCCAGATCCCAGGCGATATCCCACTACTCGTCGATGCTAAGCGTGGCGATATCGGAGCAACGGTTGTGGCGCAGGGGGTGGCGCTCTACGACATGCTCGGCGCCGACGCCGTGACGGCAAATCCGTACCTTGGCATCGGTGCGCTTGCGCCGCTCCTTGATCGCACCGAGGGATTCACCTACCTCCTCTGTCGCACATCGAATCCCGAATCAAGCGAGCTGCAGTCTCTGCGAGTAAGCGCGAGTGATGCAGATCCTGAAGAGTCACTCGCCGAGCGGGTTGCGCGCCTAGCCGGACGTCGACCAGAGGCGGTGGCTGGCCGTGTCGGTCTCGTCGTGGGTGCCACAGATGCCGCGGCGCTCCGCCACCTGCGACGCGTAGCCCCGGGCCTCCCATTCCTGGTCCCTGGCGTGGGGACTCAGGGGGGTGAGGCTGCCGCGGTGATCGCCGATGGTGGCGCCTTGACCGGGCCGGGTGCAGGCCTGGTCGGCGGGGGGTTGCTGGTCAATGTTGGGCGAGGGATCAGCGACGCTGGCGCTGGACATGAGCGGGCCGAAGAGGCGTTGGGTGCTGCGGCGGCAGAGTGGGGGCGTCGCCTCGCTATACTCGCCTCCTAAGGGCGCTAGCCCACTACGAGGAGGTATCCAATGCCAAACGTCGGATTTCCAGAACTGATCCTGATCCTTGCCGTTGTGCTCTTGGTGTTCGGACCAGGCAAGCTCCCAGAGATCGGTAAGGCTGTCGGCGACTCCTTCCGGGAATTCAAGGATGCAACGGCGGGCGCCTCCTCAGCCCCCGCGAAGTCCCGCACACAGCGTGTCGCAAAGCGAGTGACGAAGCGTCCAGCCGCTCGTACGAAGCGAAAGGCCTAGCGTCCGTTCGAGTCGATCATGTCTCGACGCCGCAAAGTAGGCGACGTACCGGCGCCGCTCGTCGATCACCTTAGAGAGTTGCGCCGACGCGTCGGCATTGCCCTCGTTGCCGTGGTTGTCGGAGCGGCTATCACCTTCGCCTGGTGCGACTCGCTTATCGCGATCCTACGCA
The DNA here is from genome assembly GCA_037128565.1 of bacterium. Taxonomy (GTDB): domain Bacteria; phylum Chloroflexota; class Limnocylindria; order Limnocylindrales; family Limnocylindraceae; genus Limnocylindrus. The sequence goes on along the minus strand of JBAXWE010000006.1, from coordinate 27,089 downwards.
TGCCACTGAATGGCACGCCGCTTTACTTCGTGGGGATCGGCGACGCATTTGGGATTCGCATGCAGCTCAGTCTCATCGGTGGCGTTGGAATTGCCATGCCAATCTGGCTCTGGCAGGCATGGGCGTTCATTAGCCCAGGGCTTACCGACCAGGAGCGCCGTGCTGCGCGACCGTGGATTCCGCTCGCACTGATCCTCTTTGCTGTGGGCGTCGGAGTAGCGTGGGTGGTCTTGCCATTTGCGGTCGCCTTTCTCCTCTCGTTTGCTACGAGTGACCTCACCCCCCTCATCGCCGCTGATCGCTACTTCGGATTCGTCGGTTCACTCATGCTCGTGTTTGGCTTGGCGACGGAGTATCCAATTTTGCTCGTCTTCTTATCGCGGGTGGGGGTTGTCAGCTCGACAAAGTTACGAAAGTGGCGCCGCAACGCCATTGTCCTGGCCGTTGTTGTCGGCGCCTTCGCCACACCGGGCACGGACCTCGTCAGCCCGATCGTTCTCTCTGTCGTGCTCTACATGCTGTATGAACTGTCAATTTGGTTGATTCGAGCAGGCGGGCGATAGCGATGTTGGCAGCGGTGCAGCACAAGATCGTGTTGCTCACTGGGCTCTCGGGCGCCGGAAAGAGCACCGCCACGAAATCTCTTGAGGACATTGGATTTCGGACGATCGATAACATGCCAAATGATCTCATTCCAGCCCTCCTGGAGAAGATTCGGCTACAGCCAGAGAGATTTGCGCGCCTCTGCTTGGTGATCGACGCACGCGATGGTGACCCACGTGCTGCGATTGACGCGGTCCGCGTAGCATGCTCTGCGATCGGCATTGAACGTCGCGTGATCTACCTGGACGCTCGAGATGACGTTCTATTGAGGCGGTTCAGTGAGACGCGGCACCGACATCCGCTCGGTGGCGCAACAGATGCGCCAACCGATGTTGCTGGAGCGATTCGGGCTGAGCGTGAGCTGCTGAGCGCCTCCCGTGAGATTGCGGATGTGGTGATCGATACGAGCGACCTCGTCGCCCGTGAGTTGCGTGACCGGTTGGTCCATGAGGTCCTCGGTGGCGACGCATCAGTTTCGGTGCACCTTACGAGCTTTGGATTCAAGCACGGTATCCCCTTAGATTCCGATCTCGTCTTTGATGTGCGATCCGCGGCGAACCCCCATTGGGTTCCTGAGCTACGGCCGAAGGATGGACGTAGTTCAGATGTAGCGGCCTATGTGCTGAGTGATGCGGTTGGCGCCATTATCGAGTCGTCAATTGCCGCGTTCCTGCTCTCGACACTTGAGGCGTACCTTGCTGATGGTCGCGGACGGTTAAGTGTCGCCATCGGTTGCACCGGTGGTCGACATCGCTCTGTCGCCATTAGCGAGGCGTTGGCTGCTAGGTTGCGAGCTCACGTGCAGGCACACGCTGTGCACGTCCACCATCGCGATGTGGAGCGAGCCTAAAACGGTGCGTCGTATCGGCTGGTTGAAACCGGGTCTTGGCGTGAAGCGTTGGCTTCTCCTCGCGTTCTTCGGCGCCGGCACGATTGCGCTCGGTCTCCTGAGCGGCATCCGCGCACTCGCGGCGGGGGCTCAGCTCCCGGATCCACTTGTACAAATTGCCGCTGCGCTCGCCCTGCGCGATCTTGATCCGATGCTTCGGGCCGCTACCGCCGCCGTGCTCGGCCTGCTCCTCGTAGGGATTGGCCTCGTGGGCTTGGCCCGAGCGGCAATTCTGCCGTACCGAACTGATCGTCCAGGGGTCTCACTCTTGGAGTTGCTTGAGCGTCGCCGCCGACTGGCACGCGGACGCCGCGTCGTTGTATTGGGTGGTGGCACAGGGCTTGGCACCGCACTGCGTGGCCTGAAGTTAGAGACAGCCCACCTAACGGCGATCGTTTCGATGGGGGACGATGGCGGATCCTCTGGGGTGCTGAGAGAACAGCTTGGTATTCCGCCCGTGGGCGACCTGCGGAACTGCCTCGTTGCCCTCTCTGATTCTGAATCGACCGCAGCAGATCTGCTGCGCTTCCGACTCCCTGCTGAGCCTGGTGCGCCACGGGGACACGCTGTCGGCAACCTCCTGCTCGCCGCCGCGATCTATCAAGAGGGCGGCGACCTCGAGCGTGGTGTAGCGCGTGTCCACCGCATCTTGAACGTTCGTGGCGAGGTGATCCCTGGGACATCCGTTGCGCTGGAGTTGATTGGCACCACAACGGATGGTGCAACGGTGCGCGGCCAGGCGCAACTCGCTCGGACTCGCAATATTCACCACATCAGCATTGCGCCAGCAGAGGCACGCGCGACACCGTCGGCCGTGATCGCGATCCAGGAGGCCGATCTCATTGTTCTCGGCCCGGGGTCGCTATACACCAGCGTGATCCCACATCTCCTTGTCCCTGAGATCCTTGCTGCGCTTACGTCGCGACGCGCGCCACTTGTGTGGGTTGCGAATGTCGATGAGCAGGAGGGTGAGACTGAAGGGATGGATCTCGATGCGCACCTAGCGGCGCTTGAAGTCCACGGCGCAGTGGGCCTGATTGATGGCATCCTCGCGACATCTTCGAGCGAGGGACGTGCCGGTGCGGTTGGTGGCGTACCGATCGCTCCCGTGCTGCGCCAGACTTCCGATCCAGAGGGGCGCAAGCGACCCCCGCTCTTCATTCGCGATGTTGCATCACGGCGCACACCGCACCTACATGAGCCGACTCTCTTGGCGCAGGCTCTCCTTCGACTCCCGCTGCGCGAGCCGCGCCGGCCGCGATGAGTCGAGGTGAGGCGGACCTCGTCGCCTCGATTCGTCATGAACTAGCAGCGATCCGCCCCGCGCGTACCTGCTGCATTCAGGCCCAGCTCGCTGCACTCGCGGATTCAGGTCGTCGTGTCGATGTCTCGCTGGCACGGGCTGTGCACGAGTTGGGCACCGAGCTATCGCAGCGTGGAGCGGCGAGGGGCTGGGAAGGATCGCCACAGAGCCAGGCGGAACGTTGTGCGGCTGACTTAGGCGGTGCGCGGTCGGCGCAGCACTGTCGCCTTGCACTCCTTCGCGGTCGGATCCTTGCAAGGGGATCCCTCTCACTCGCCTCAGGGAGTGTGCACCTTGAGATCAATGTCTCATCCGCGGAAGCGACGCATCTTGCGCGACTGACAGAGTTAGATCAGCTTGGTGGACATCGGCGCGAGCGACGAGGCAAGGGGTTGCTCGTATGGAAAGGTCGCGATGTACTAATTGACCTGCTACGGCGACTCGGTGCCACCGCCGCAGTGGCCGAGATGGAGGCTCGTGGCATCGGGCGAGAGGTTCGGGGGAGCCTGAATCGAAGTGTGAATGCCGAGACCGCGAACCTTACGCGTGCAGTGCACGCTGGGATGCGGCAGGCGCGGGCCTGCAGCACGGCATTAGAGGAGGAGCTTCTGCAGACTGAGGGTCTGCACGCGCGGGTCGCCCGCGCTCGATCGGGAGCTCCCGATGCAACCCTTGCCGAGCTTGCCGCTGAACTTGAGTTGGCACGCTCCACGGTGCAGCGGGCACTCGCCGAGATTGAGCGTCGCGTCAGTGCGGCGCAGGCAGGCGATCACTCAGCGGGGCAACCTCTGCGATGATTCACGCATGAGCAGCCGGCAGATCTCGATCATTGCGAACTGGAAGGCGAACCTTCCGCCGAGTGAAGAGGTCGCGCTCGCCAAGGAGATTGCCGCAGGGGTAGGGGGCGCCCTGCGGGCCACAGGGAGTCCCTCGAGCCTGCGAGTACTTCTTGCGCCGAGTGCGCTCGGACTCGTCCCTGTCGCCTCCCTGCTCCGAAGGGAGTACCCCCAGGCTGGAATTGAGGTTGCCGCACAGGACTCCTCGCTCAACAACGCGGGGGCATACACGGGCGAGATTCCCGCCGATCATCTCGTTGGGATCGCTCCCGCGGTTATCGTCGGCCACTCGGAGCGCCGACGAGACCATGGCGAGAGCGGTGAAGTTGTTGGCGGGAAGCTCGCACGAGTAGTCGCGGCAGGGCTTGCACCCGTGCTCTGTCTCGGCGATGACATTCCTGAGGCAGAGATCGCAACACGCGTTGCCTTTGTGCAGGACCAATGTGCAGCGGCCTTCGCCGCCGCGGAACGCGCCGGCTGTACCGCCGCGCAACTCTTCGCTGCGGGCTTAGTGATCGCCTACGAGCCCGTCTGGGCAATCGGCACGGGCACCCCGGCCTCGGTAGAGATTGCTGAGGCGATCGCCGCCGGCCTACGCAGCGCGCTGCATCGCGAAGAGCTCCCCGTGCTCTATGGGGGATCCGTAGACGCAGCTTCAGCAGCAACATGGTTCGGTGCGCCAACAAAACGGACCGGTCTCGATGGCCTCCTCGTCGGTGGTGCCTCACTCCACGCCGATCGCTTCGTTGCCATCGTGCGTGCCGCGTTGGCCGCGACGGAGCCTGCGTAATGCCGACGCCCACGCCTCGCCTCGCACTGATCATCGTTGACGGGTTTGGCGTCGGCGATGGCGGCGCATGTGATGCCATTGCTGCCGCCGCTATGCCGAACTGGCGTGCGCTCTGCGCGCAGTACCCCCATACGACACTGGGAGCGAGCGGCGAAGCGGTTGGACTTCCGGCTGGCCAGATGGGGAACAGCGAGGTTGGTCACCTGAACATCGGGAGCGGACAGCGCGTACCGCAAGACCTGCCGCGCATCGATGCGGCGATTGCCGACGGCTCCTTTGGGCAGATGGCCGGCCTGCGCAGTGCAGTGAGCGCAGCGCAGGAGAGCGGCCTACATCTGATCACGCTCCTTGGGAGTGGTGGCGTGCACGCCAACGATCGCCATGCAATCGAGGTGTTGCGCGTCGCTCACGAGGCTGGCGTCCCGCGAATTCTCGTGCACCTTCTCCTTGACGGCCGCGATACGCCACCCCGATCAGCTGCGGCAGCGCTCGCCTCGCTCCAGCAGCGCATGAGCCAGGCGGCACCTTCAGCACAGATCGCGACCATTGGTGGGCGCTACTACGGCATGGACCGTGACGACCGTTGGGAGCGCACCGCCGCCGCGCTCGACGCGATCGTCCTTGACGGCGATCGCCTGGCGGGCAGCCCAGAGCTTGCCCTCGAAGAGGCGTATGCGCGCGGCGAGAGCGATGAGTTCGTGCTGCCGACGAGGGTGGCGTTGCGCGATGTCAGAACTATTCGATTCGCCCCTACCGACGTGGTGGTCCATGCAAATTTCCGTGCCGATCGAGCGCGACAACTCATCCGTGCCCTGGCGGCATCAGAGCTGGCGGAGCATGCTCGGCCCGCTGCTCTCCCAGTGCGTTGCTGGGGAATGACCTCCTACGGTGAGGGGGAGGGTCTTGCGCTCGTGCAGCCAATCTTTGGCCCCTCTGTTGTGCCATCGCTCGCCGGACTCGTGGCGGCCGCGGGCATGCGCCAGCTGCACGTTGCAGAGACAGAGAAGTACGCGCACGTAACCTACTTCTTGAATGGCGGAATCGAAGAGGCGTTTCCAGGTGAGCGACGCATCCTCGTGCCCAGTCACCGCGTCGCCACCTACGACCTGGCACCTGAGATGCGGGCGGAGGCGATCGCGGCGGCGGTGGTAGAAGCGCTTGAGCGGGGAGGGGAGGAGTTGATCGTCGCCAACATCGCCAACCCCGATATGGTCGGTCATACGGGCGACTTTGCCGCCACGGTGCGTGCATGCGAAGCGACAGACCGCGCCATCGGCGCGATCGCAGCGGCGGCTGCGGCGGCTGGGGTGGCCCTGATGATTACGGGCGACCATGGGAACGCCGAGTTGATGTGCGCCGCTGACGGTTCGCCGCTCACGAGTCACACTCTGCAGCGCGTACCCCTCCTTATCGCGTACTGGGAGGGTTCGGGGTCGTCACTCGCAGAGGGGGACCTCCGAGATATTGCCCCTACCGCCTGCGCCCTCTTGGGCCTACGTCCTGATCCGGCAATGACGGGGGAGTCACTCCTGCGACCCTAGCCTCCAGGCGCCTCCTGTTCGGGTCGGGTGGTAGAGTTAGCGCAAGAACAGATAGTCCAGTAGGAGGACCTATGAATCCTGTACTAGCCCTTGGTCAGATCGTCGTGAGCGTCTTCCTGATCATTGCCATCCTGATGCAGTCGCGCGGTATCGGTTTGAGCTCGGCATTCGGTGGCGATTCCAGTGTCTATCGTTCTCGCCGTGGGGTTGAGCGCCAGCTCCTCCGGTTTACGGTCGCGTTGATCATCCTCTTCGTCGGCTTCTCGGTACTCGGCTACCTCCAGACGAACTAAGCCGGACCGTCCTGGTGCCTAGGCAATACGGCGCCCGCCAGGGACTTACCCGCACAATCGTCGCGGTGATCTTCGCCGCCGCTGCGCTATTTGCAGGCGCCGCCCAACTCGGCCTTACTGGTGCCCAGGCTCCGGGGGTTGGAATTCCAGGTGGGGAGTTGCCATCTGGCGATGGGGTGCTCACCGTTGGCGTAATCGGGCTCCCGTCAATGCCGTTCCCACTCTTTGCTGAAACTGCCGCAGATCGCGCCATCGTTGCACTCACGTATCGAAGCCTGACGCGACTTGATGTAAACGGATGGCCTGGCCCAGATGTCGCAACCTCCTGGAGCGTTGCCGCCGATGGCCTGTCGTGGACGATTACCTTGGATCCAGCTGCACACTGGCAAGACGGATCTACCGTTACCGCGGCGGATGTACTCACGACAATCTCGATTGCGTCGGAGCTTGGAACTGCAGGCGGGTACTGGCAGTCCATCACAGCAGAGATGGGCGATGTCGCTGGAACCGTTCGCCTCAGCGCTTCACGGGCGCTGGCAAACCTTCCAACGATGCTCGGTTCCCTACCGCTCCTCTCCGCAACACAGTTTGCCGGGCTCAGTGCTACGCAGATTCCAGGCTCGGATGCCGTAAAGGTACCGCAGGGGACTGGGCCATATCGAATTACGAGCATTTCCGCGGGTGGTGCCGGGTTGGTTCGACGAGCCGATCTCCTTCCCTCTGATCGTGCAGCCCTTGCTGCGCCCGGCGTATCAGCAGAGAAGATCGCGCTCTACTTCTTCCCTGACGCCGCATCGGCGCTACGCGGCTGGGGCGCGAGTTCGATCGACCAGCTCGTAGGACTTGATATTGCTGACGCACGTCGCGGCACCGTCGCGCGAGGAACCACGATTGAGCTCGGCTCAACGGTCTTCTCGGGGATTGCGGCCAACTTGCGACCCGGGACAGTACTGCGTGATCCTCGACTGCGAGCCGGTCTAGCGGCGCTCCTTGACCCTGTTGCGATCACCAAGATATTTGGTGGCTCCGTTGCGCGGACACCCGTTTCGCCGCTCTCGTGGGGATGGAGCGCACTTCCTGACATACAGAGTGGCGTTGACTATGCGACGAGTCTGTTCAAGGCAGTTAAGTGGAAGAAGGGAGCCACAGGCTGGTCGCTTCCAGGTGGCACTGCGGTGAGCCTCGAAATTCTGACGCTGCCGGCGCTAGCACACCCTGTGGACGCGGCAGTTGCGGAGCAGGCCGCGGCGGCATGGACGGCCTTCGGCATTCCAACTAGGGTGACCGAACTCTCACCGATCGACCTTACCAGCCGCCTCGCATCCGGATCATTCCAACTCGCCGTGCTAAATGTTGACGTCGGTATTGATGTTGATCTCTATCCGCTCCTAGGCTCAGCGGCAGTTCTTACGGGTGGCAACATCGTCGGAATTCAGCTCAAGGATCTCGATCTTCTGCTTAATCGCGCCCGTCAGCCAGGCAACCGGGCTACTCGTACGGCAGCCTTAGCGGCCTTGCAGAAGTGGCTTGCCGAGGCAAACTACATCTTGCCCATCCGCTTCCGCGCGGTCGAACTCTTGACCTCAAGCCGCGTCACGCAGGTGGGCCCAATGCTCGTAGGGGAGCCTGAGAGCTACCTGCGGGCTGTGCTATCCTTCCGCCTCGCGACCCCCTAAGCGATTAGGGGGTTCGAACGGGTCGAGGTGGCGGAATTGGCAGACGCGCTGGCTTCAGGAGCCAGTGTCCGCAAGGACGTATGGGTTCAAGTCCCTTCCTCGATACCAGCACCTGTGCCCAGGTGGCGGAATTGGTATACGCGTACGTTTGAGGGGCGTATGACGCAAGTCATCCGGGTTCAAGTCCCGGTCTGGGCACCACATCTCTTCTGCTGACGGCCAAGGGCCGCAGCCGCACCCGGGCGGTTAGCTCAGTTGGTAGAGCACCTCGTTTACACCGAGGGGGTCGGGGGTTCGAGCCCCTCACCGCCCACCAGCACCCCATTTTGACCCCCCGTGGGCGCCTCGTTGCGCCCCTCGGCGGGGGAGGGTATCCTTGCCGCCGTTGGTGCGTACGGTCGCGTGGCTGCGGGCGTCGGGCCGAGATAGCTCAGTTGGTAGAGCACGCGCCTGAAGAGCGCGGTGTCGCCAGTTCGAATCTGGCTCTCGGCACCACTAAAGGTTGACCGGTGCGGAAGTGGCTCAGTTGGTAGAGCATCACATTGCCAATGTGAAGGTCGCGGGTTCGAGTCCCGTCTTCCGCTCCACTCCCTCCTTTGGGGACTCGAGGGGTCGTTGCCCCTTCGTCTAGTGGTAGGACAGCGGACTTTGGATCCGTGAACCGAGGTTCGAATCCTCGAGGGGCAGCCAGCACGTACAGGGCGACGTACCCAAGTGGTCTAAGGGGGGGGTCTGCAAAACCCCTATTCGCCGGTTCGAATCCGGCCGTCGCCTCCAACTTCCCACCGTTGAAGCTCCCCGCACCCCCTGCTACACTCACGGCTGCCTTTCGGCTCCGGCCCACTTCGCAAGTTGCGTAGGGCGCACCGGGGCGAATCCATAGGAAGGAGTGGCCAATGCGCCGCTATGAGCTCATGTTAATTCTCCGTCCCGATGTGACGGAAGAGCGCACGAAGGCGATCTTCGAGCGCACGACCCGCTCTATCACCGAGCAGGGCGGAACAATTCTTAAGGACGTTGCTTGGGGCCGCCGCCGCATGGCGTACGAGATCGAGCACGCCAAGGACGGCGTCTATCAGATCTACGTGTTCGAAGTTGCCGCTTCGGCAATCGCCGAGATTGAGCGCGTGCTGCTCATCACCGAAGAGGTGCTCCGTCACCTGGTGATCCGAGACGAGCGCAAGGGTGCCGCCGCACTTCGTGACTTCAACCTTGACGGTGGCACGCCGGCGCGACTCGAACTCGACGCCGATGACACCGAGGGCGAAATTGCCGCCGCAGCTGCAGCAGCCGCTGCAGTCGACGGGGAGTAGTCCCTATGACGTACGCGCGAATCACCTTGATCGGCAATCTAGGCGCAGACCCGGAGCTTGCCTACGATTCTCAGAACCGACCTCGCATTTCGATGCGGGTCGCCGTTACTGAGCGACCACGTAGCGCTGGCGCCGAAGAGAAGACGACGTGGTACCGCGTCACTGTCTTCGGTCGAGCCGGCGCTGTGCAGGGTCAGTCACGACCTGAGAAGCTCGCAGAGTTTGTGCGCAAGGGCCATGAGGTTTTTGTCACAGGTCGACTTGAGGCTCGAACCTACGAAGCCAAAGACGGCACAACGCAGATCGGCCTTGGAGTCGTCGCGGACGAATTTGAGGTACTGAAGTATCGACCGCGTGAGGCTGAAGGTTCATCGGCCCCAAGCGAGCGAGTGTCACGAAGCGCGCCAAGCCCAGAAGGGGGCACACAGTCGGCGCCGAGCGATCTCGACGACCTTCCGTTCTAATCCCAACAACACCGAATTGAGAGGAGTACACCATGCCTGAGGCACCAAAGCGATTCAAGAAGCGTGATGACAAGTTCGGCGCAGGGCGACGTCGCCGCGTCTGCTCGTTCTGCAGCGACAAGCAGGGATACATTGACTACAAGGAGATCAATCGTCTCCGCCGCTATCTCTCGGACCGCGCCAAGATCGAGCCACGCCGCAAGACGGGAACCTGCGCGCAGCATCAGCGTGAAGTGACCGCAGCGCTGAAGCGCGCTCGGCAGATGGCGCTCTTGCCGTACGCACCGCAGCACCAGGGCTAGGCTCCGGTAAAGGGGCGCGCCATGGCGAAGAGCACCGGACACGAGTTCGACGGGATCACCGCCTATCTAGAGGGCGACTTCCGGCCGCTGGCTGACGCCAAGGTGAGCGTGATGACACACGCGTTCTTGTATGGCACGGCGACCTTCGAAGGGATTCGCGCCTACTGGAACGCGGACGAGCAGCAGCTCTACGCGCTGAAGGTTACCGAGCACCTTGAGCGACTGCGCTCCTCTTGCAAGATCATGCTGATGAACCCCCTCCCAGATGTGCAGGAGCTGAAGGGGATCGTGGTCGAACTACTCAAGCGCAATGCCTTTAAAGAGGACGTGTACGTTCGGCCAAGCGTCTATAAGAGCACCAAGGCGATCGGCGTCAAGCTGCACGGCTTGGAGAACGACCTGTATGTCATCTCTGTGCCGTTTGGCGACTACATCGATACAGCTACGGGCATCCGCTGTGCAACCGTGGCCACGCGCCGCACCTCTGACCTGGCCATCCCAGCGCGAGCGAAGGTCGCTGGCAACTACGTGAATAGCGCCTTCTCGAAGAGTGAGGCGGGGCTGAACGGCTTCGATGAGGCGATTGTACTGACCGAGGCTGGCAAGGTTTCTGAAGGCTCCGCTGAGAACCTCTTCATGGTTCGTGGCGGGAAGCTGGTTACCCCAGGCGTGAACGACGACATCCTTGAGGGAATTACCCGTGCTGGCATCATCGAGATTGCAGCCGAACTTGGCATCCCGGTTGTTGAGCGACAGATCGACCGCAGCGAGCTCTACATCGCCGACGAAATTTTCCTTGTAGGCACTGGCGCGCAGGTGTCGCCAGTGATTGAGGTTGACCACCGCGCTGTTGGAACCGGGGCGATTGGGGAGATCACGAAGCGGATCCAGAGCCGCTATTTCGATGCGGTTCGTGGCAAGGTGCCCGCCTACAAGCACTGGCTCACGCCGATCTACTAGGAACGATTACGCCCTACGGGGTGATGGTTGGGACGTCAGCTCCTGTAATGATTTGCACGTCTACGGCGACCGAAGGGTCGTCAATGAGTGTCGCTTTGAGTCCCAAAAGCCGCTCAAGTAGGGCAAGTGAGACTGGCATACGCTGCTCTGCGCCGTTGTACACAATGAAACGCGTCTTTAGTAGGCCGATCTCTCCAGGTGTTACTGCTGAAGGTGCAGTGGCATCAAGGCCAGATTTACCGAGTGCCGCGGCGAGTACCCCAGCCTCACCTTTCCTCCCGGTGCCGTTCAGTACCCAGATCCGAGCGGCCTCTCGAGCGATCGCATCTGCCTCACGCTCCTCTTTTGTCGGCTGCGCAGTGAATGCCTGCAGTACGGCAGCGCGAATCTTCACCACGTCGGGGGTGATGATGTAGCCGCGTACGTCCGAACCAACCGTTTGAAATACGGGAGGTGTAAAGACGATGCTTCGAATGCTCCCAGTGTCGATCTGGGAGATGAGATCCAACAGTAGGGGTAAATCCTGTTGCGGGAAGTCACTCTTTAGGGAATCCTTGAGCGCAGCGGCGAGGGAGGGGAGATTGTGACTAATGGCCGCCATATCGCTCTGTGCACGAATCGCCGAGATGACCTGCTGCTGGCGGGCGGCACGGTCAAAGTCTGAGCTGCCGTGACGCGAGCGGGCGAAAATTAGGGCCTCTGCGCCGTCCATTGCATGGACACCAGCAAGAATATGAACCCGCGCATGCATATGATCGGTAATCGGATACGAGTCGTCGCTGACCGGATTTCGCGCTGTTATGCGAACACCATCTAACGCGTCGACAATCTCTTTGAAACCAGAGAAATTGACCATCAGCGAGTAGTCAATCTTCATGCCATAAAAGTTTCCAAGCATCTCCCGAAGGGCAGGCATTGGCCCATCAGGGAAGGTGTCTGTATGTCGGCTTGCTGAGGCGTAGTAGGAGTTGATCTTGTTGCCGTAGGTAGCCCCATAGAGTTGCTGCGCATTAGTTGGTACCGGGAAGTCGACGGTATCGCGAGGAATGCTAAACATCGTGACTGTGCCGTTGACCGGATCCACGCTCGCAACGATGAGAGTGTCGGTATTGAAGCTCGTGTTGCTGCCCCGTTGATCAATGCCGACGAGCAGCACATTGAGGCGCTCTTTGCCGTCCCAGCGTGGTGCTGGCGTGGCACCGGGCGACTCCACCCCAGAAGAGAAGATGCCGCCGACAAGTTCGGAGGCGGTGGCGACATAGCTCCCTACAATCAGGTGAATGGGTAGCGTGGCAGCGAGGGCAATCACTAGTCCGGCGAAGGAGATGCCAAGCGAACGGAAGCCACTCTCCCGGCGAATGGCACCCCGCCAGGCATCAGCGGCAGCGAAACCACGCCAAAGTGCCAGCAGGATGTTCAGGACACCGGCCACACTGAGCCCAAAAGGGGTGATCAGTAGGCCAACGAGGCCGGGGATTCCGTCGGCTGCGACGACGCCGCCCATGAGGGCTAGCAGGAGGATCGGCGGGGCGAGGAAGAGGAGCCCCACTCGCCAGCGACGTTCGTAGAGGTGCCCCACGCCAGGAAAGAGAAGCGCAAAGACGGCGGCTGCAAAAGCGGAGCGTCGTGGAGTCTGAAGCTGTTGGCTCATAGGTGAAACCATACCGCCTCACGGGGAAGGGGGGAGCCCCCGTTTGCCATGACGGGGGTGGCGTGGCACGCTCCTCTGCATGTTCAATCCTGTTGCTGCAAAGCCCGACCTCATTAGCCTGGAGCACCAGATGCTGGCGCGCTGGCGTGCCGAGGGGACGTTTGAGCGTCTCCGCACGCAGACCGCTGGTGGTGAACCCTGGTCATTCCTTGACGGACCGATCACAGCGAACAATCCGATGGGCGTCCATCACGCCTGGGGGCGTACCTACAAGGACCTCTTCCAACGCTTCCGAGCCTCCCTCGGTCACGAACTACGTTGGCAGCAAGGCTTTGACTGCCAAGGCCTCTGGGTTGAGGTCAACGTAGAAAAGGAGCTGGGACTCACATCAAAGCGACAGATCGAAGAGCGCGGGCTCGCCGAATTCATTCGCCTCTGCAAGCAGCGCGTACTCACGTACGCAGCTCGACAGACGGAGCAGTCAATCCGTCTCGGTATGTGGATGGAATGGAATGATCCGGCAGATCTCCTGCGCCTTCGCGATGCGCTTGGTTCATCACCAGAGAGCGAGATGGCTATTGCGGGTGCCGCCGGAGAGGTACGCGGAACGCCAGAGAGCCTAATTGGACAACTCGGCTCACCCGCGGTCGGTGGCTCGTACTTCACCTTCTCAGACGAGAACAACGACCTAATCTGGAGCTTCCTTGCTGAGTGCAACCGCCGCGGTTGGCTCTACAAGGGGAGCGACAGCATGCCGTGGTGCACGCGCTGCGGTACGGGTATCAGTCAGCACGAGATGACGGAAGGGTATGCAGATCGAGATGACCCCTCCGCCTACTTCGGCTTCCCACTCGTTGATCGACCGGGTGAGGAGCTCTTGGCCTGGACGACTACGCCGTGGACGATTCCGGCGAACGTCGCCGCCGCAGTGAACCCAACACTCGCGTATGAACTGGTGGAGTTTGACGGGCGCAAGATGTGGATCGGCGCTACGCGACGCGTTGCCGCACTCGGTGGCGGCGCCCCCCGCGCTAAGGTCCTTGACACCAAACAGGGGAGCGAACTGGTCGGCTGGCGCTATCGCGCCGCATTCGACGCCGCTCCAGCGGTAGTCGCAGCACTCGGTGCAGACGGTGCCGCGCATCGTGTTATTTCGTGGAGTGATGTCGGCGCGGAGGAGGGGACGAGCATCGTGCACATCGCGCCTGCCTGCGGCAGCGAGGACCATGCGCTCTGCATCACTGAAGGCCTCCCAATGATTGCCCCAATTGACGAGAGCGGTACGTACCTGGATGGTTTTGATGATCTTTCCGGTAACGACTGGCTCGTTGTTGCCGATCTCGTCTTTGCCACGCTCGAGCAGAGCGGCAGTCTCTTGCGCCGCGAGAAGATCACGCACCGATATCCCCATTGTTGGCGCTGCGCAACGCCGCTCGCCTTCCGACTCGTGGATGAGTGGTTTATCAGCATGGGCGCAACCTACGAGAAGCCACGCGAGCAGCTGAGCGCCGCAGAGAAGGCGGGAAGCCTCCGCTATCAGATCATGGATGTGGTGGATAACATCTCATGGCTTCCTTCGTTTGGCCACGAACGTGAGCTTGACTGGCTGCGCAACATGAGCGATTGGATGATCTCGAAGAAGCGCTACTGGGGACTTGCGCTGCCAATTTACGAATGTGAAGGGTGCGGCGCCGTAGAGGTGCTCGGGTCGCGAGCGGAACTCGAGGGGCGCGCTGTTGCAGGTCTGGATGCCCTGGCGGGGCATAGCCCGCACCGCCCATACATTGATGAGGTTCGCATCGCCTGCACCAAGTGCGGCGGCGAGGTGCAGCGCGTCCCCGACGTTGGGAATCCGTGGCTTGACGCGGGCATTGTCTCGCTCTCGACGATGCGCTACCGAAGCGATCCCGAATACTGGAAGCGCTGGTTCCCCGCTGACCTGATTACGGAGAGTTTCCCTGGCCAGTTCCGCAATTGGTTCTACTCGCTGCTTGCCATGTCAACGGTGATGGTTGGGAGCGAGCCAACGAAGACCGTGTTCGGCTACGGGCTCGTCTTTGCGGAAGATGGTCGGCAGATGCACAAGAGCTGGGGCAACTCCATTGAATTCGATGAGGCGGCTGATCGAATGGGCGCCGACGTGATGCGCTGGCTCTTCGCCGGTTCGCGCCCTGAAGAGAACGTGCATTTTGGCTGGAGCGGTGCGGATGAGGCACGCCGCAAGCTCCTCGTACTCTGGAACGTCTATGCCTTCCACGTCGGTTACGCAAACAGCGCTGGCTGGCGTCCTGGCGGCGCGGCGAGCCCGGTGGCTCAGAGGGGAGCCATGGACCGCTGGATCTTGAGCCGGACCGCAGACCTCGTTGCCATCGTGGAAGGGGCGCTCCTCAGCTATGACGCCCAGGCGGCCGTGGCGCGCTTAGAGGTAGCCATTGACGAACTCTCCACCTGGTACCTCCGTCGCTCTCGCGACCGCTTCGATCTCTCCGCGTCTGAAGCGGACCGAAGCGATGCCTTCACCACCCTGCATGAGGCGCTCGTCACCCTGCTGCAGGCTGCATCGTCGATTGCTCCGATGCTGACCGACGCCATCTATACAAACCTTGTGGCGGACGGTGCGACCAGCAGCATTCATCTCCAGCCGTGGCCGCGCGAACGCGTGCAGGGCTGGCGTGACCAGGCGCTTGAAGATTCAATGAGCCGAGTGATTCGCGCCGCCGAGCTGGGGCGCTCTGTGCGCAGCGCCGCCGCGATCCGTACACGTCAACCACTCGCACTCGCTCGGGTCGTCTTCGGTGGAAACACTCCACATGCTGAGCTGCTCGAGATCCTTGCCGACGAACTGAACGTCAAGCGAGTGGAGCCGGTCACCGATGCCTCCGGCCTCTTTGAGCGCAAGGTGAAGGTGCTCCTGCCGAAGGTCGGGAAGCGACTCGGCGACAAGTTGCAGGCAGTGCTCGCCGCAGCGCGCTCTGGTGACGTGGAGTTCCTCGCTGAAGGTGTCGTCCGTATTCAGGGGCTTGATTTTGCCCCAGACGAGATTGAGATCCAGGCGATCCCACGCGAGGGTGGTTTCGTTGCCGAGGCGGATGGACTCGTCGTTGAACTCGAGACCGCCTTAACGCCAGGACTTGTCTCAGAGGGTGACGTTCGTGAACTCTCGCGAGCCGTTCAAGACCTACGCAAGCGTGCTGGGCTGCAGATCGGCGATCCGATCAGCCTGTATCTGCCGGAATCAGCGAGATCGCTCTCTCCATATACAGAGCAGCTCACGCAGAGTGTCGGCGCGCGCTCAATAGAGTTCGGTGCCACGGCCGGTGAGGTGACGGATCAGATTGAGCTCTCCTTTGGCGAAACGGCCTTCTCGTTCCGTCGGTCTGCCGGATGAGGCGGGTCACACTCGCACTCATTGCACTCGTACTCATCGCAGCGGATCGAGGATCAAAGATGCTGGTAGACGGCGCGGACCTGGGGATGCCCCAACAGTTGATCGGTTCGTTCGTGCAGATCATCCGCGGCGAGAATCGCGGGGGCCTCTTCGGTATCGTGCAGGGGAGCGCTCCGCTCCTTGCCGCTCTCAGCATCGGGGTCATCGTTGCGCTAGTGAACTTCCACGAGCGTGAGCGACTTCCTCAGGTTACGCCCTTGACGGTTGGCGTTGGGCTACTCATTGGTGGCGCGATTGGCAACCTTATTGACCGCTTGCTATTCGGTTATGTGCTTGATTTCATTGATGTCGGTATAGGCAGCCTGCGATTTTGGACCTTCAATATCGCGGATGCAGGGATCAGCGTTGGCATACTGATCTTGTTCGTCGATGCCTTGTGGCGTTCCCGTAGTACGGTTCGCACATGAGTGAGGCACGTGAACTAGATCTGCCGATTCCGCCAGAGGCGGCGCAGCAACGTGCTGACCGTTTTGTAGCGGACAGGAGCGGACTCTCTCGTTCGTTTGTCCAGCGGCTCATCTCCGAAGGCCATCTGACCATGGGTGGCCTCATCGTGCGTGCCAGTGCCACGCTCGTTGCAGGGCAGACGCTGCACCTTGTCATCCCGCCGGTGAGCGAAGCAACTTTGCTCGCCGAAGATATCCCTCTCACCGTGGTGTACGAAGACGAGGATATTGTAGTAGTTAATAAGCCAGCTGGCCTCGTTGTCCACCCCGCACCAGGACATGCAACGGGGACCCTCGTCAACGCGCTGCTGCACCATGTTGAGGAGCTGCCAGGGATCGCCGGGGTTGCGCGTCCTGGGCTCGTCCATCGGCTTGATAAAGATACGAGTGGTCTGCTGATCGTCGCCAAGGGTGATGTTGCACAGCTGAGCCTGATGGCGCAGTTGAAGGCGCGGCGGATTAAGAAGACCTATCTCGCCCTCGTACAGGGCTCTGTTGCGGCAGAGGTGGGTCGGATCGAGGCGCCAATCGGTCGTGATCCCAATGAGCGAAAACGCATGGCGGTGGTTGCAGGTGGTCGTGAGGCGACAACTGGGTACCGAGTGCGGGAGCGTTTCCCGGGATGGACGCTGCTCGAAGTTGACCTGATCACTGGCCGCACCCATCAAATTCGCGTGCACCTGACGGAGATTGGCCACCCGATCGCTGGAGATCCAACCTATGGGAACGGCACCAGTCGACGCGGTCCTGACGCAACTACGCGCCTCTTCCTTCACGCCTGGAAGATTGTCTTTGCCCACCCGCGGGATGGACGCTTGATGCGCCTCGAGGCCGAGCTCCCCGCCGACCTGCAGGCGCCCCTTGATGCGCTACGGTTGCACTCCAGCAGAGGGGAGGGGTGATGGAGCCACAGCGACGAGCCGGGGCACCAGGCGCCCAGGTGATCGTGATCTCTGGGCCGAGCGGCGTGGGCAAAGACACCATCATCAACGAGCTGCGCCGCCGCCCAGTGGGCCAAACCTTCCACTACGTCGTCACCTGCACCACCCGACCACCCCGTACTGGCGAGATGGACGGCGTCCACTATCACTTCCAAAGTCGCGAATCGTTTGATGCTCTGAACGCTGCTGGCGAACTCCTTGAGGCGGCCACCGTTCACGATCGCTCGTACGGAACCCCACGCGATGAGGTGCGCGGCGCACTGGCCCGTGGGCAAGATGCGCTCTGCAAGATCGATGTGCAGGGTGCGCGGAGCCTGCGCAAGGTGATCCCCGAAGCACTTCTCATCTTTGTCGCACCCCCATCCCCAGAAGCCCTCGCTGAGCGTCTCGCCGGCCGCGGCACTGAGACCGCGGATGAGCTGGTGACGCGTGCGCGGAATGCGATTACGGAGATGGAACGCGCGCAGGAGTATGACTACCTGGTGTTGAACGAGACTGGCTATCCCGAGGAGGCCGCGGCTCAGGTCGAGAAGATTGTCCTCGCCGAGCGTGCGAAGCACCCGGAGCGTCGGATTTCGGTGTGACCGGGGGCGCCGCGCCTCACGTGACCCCTCCGATGACGGTTATTCGCGTCGCCGTCGATGTGCCAGGGGCTCCTGGAGAGCGACTCTACGACTACCTTGCCGGCGATGTACCGATGGCCGCGATCGGTGATGGCGTTATCGTTCCATTCGGCGGGCGGCGCGCCATTGGCATTGTGGTGGCGCTCAATCCAACTGATTCGCCGCCAGCTGGGATCACCCTAAAATCTATTGAGGGGCGACTGGGAAGTGCGCCGCTCGTCACCCCGCTGCTCATGTCGCTTGCGGAAACCATTGCAACGCGTTGGGCCGCGCCGATCGCCACCACCGTCCGGTCGCTGCTGCCGGCTGGGATGCTAGACGCGGTTGTGTTGGAGGCGCGCAGAGTAGGGTTGGCGAGCGAAGCGTCTGCACGCATCGGGCTCAGCGAGGAGTGGGTTGCCGTAGAACGTCTTACAGGGGCTCGCGGTAAGACTCGCGCGGCAACGCTAAAGAACCTACGTCAACTGGAGCTCCTGGGAGAGGCGCAACGCAGATGGTCGCTCGTGCGCCGCGGCGCTCAAAGCCTCGATACAACCTTCGCTTCATTGAACACGAATGTTGCCCCCGCGATCCTGGAGGCGATGCGACTCGGAAGCAGACAGGTTGCGGCAGTGGAGCAGCTCACCGCAGCGGCGCGCAGCGATGATCCTTGGATCGCTGCAAATGTGCTCCCCGGTGGCCTCCCGACGGCACGCCGACTCGCCGATGCTGGCGCCGTCCAGCTTGAGGTACGGCGCATCCAGCGCCGCCATGCCGATCGACGGAGTGTGCCAGTCAATGGTGGAGGGTCCGAGATCACCCTGACCACCGTGCAGCGCGAGATTGCTGATGTTGTCTGTGGGCGTAGTGCCGCTGGGGAGACAACACTTGTCGACGGCCCCCCAGGTTCTGGAAAGAGTCGCGCAGCAGCCAGTGCCGCGGTACTGATGATCGCCGCTGGCCGTTCTGTGCTCTGGCTCGTGCCGGAGGCGGCGCAGGTGGCGATCGCTGCAGACATGCTCGCCGCTGCTGGTGGCACACCCGAGCTGATCCATTCAGGCCTCAGTGCTGGTGAGCGTCTCGATGCACACGACCGTCTCCTTGAGCCAGGACCGCATCTCGTTGTCGGCACACGCGTCGCCCTTGGAGCCTTGCGCGACGAGGTGGGCCTCGTAGTGGTCGACGAAGAGCACGAGGGTGCGTATAAATCAGATCGCACGCCGCGACTGCACGCACGTGAGTCGGCGCGTGAGCTGGCACGCCTTGCTGGCGCCGCCACGCTGCTTCTCAGCGCAACTCCAGCGATCGAGTCGCTGGCGCGTGCCGAGATTGAGGGCTGGCGCCGCTTCACGTTGACGCGTCGTACACCGGCCCCCTTCGTTGAGGTGATTGATCTGCGGCAAGAGCTCGCCGACGGGTGGCGCGGCATGATGAGCCGATCCCTCCTCGAGCGTCTGACTGCGCTGGATTGGGCTGGGGGATCACAGGCGCTCTTGATCATTAACCGTCGCGGCTTGGCGTCGGCCCTTCTCTGCCGCGACTGTGGGGCCGCGCAATCGTGCCCCTCATGCGAGCGACCTCTCGTGCTCCATAGTGCCGGATCGCTGCTGCGCTGTCACGGCTGCGGTATTGCAGCGGAACCACTCACTCGATGCCCTTCGTGCGGTGGGGCACGTATTCGGGCGCTGGGCGGCGGCACCGAACGTCTCGAGGCCGAGGTGCGCGCAGCGCTCCCTGATGTGATCGTTGATCGACTCGATGCGGACGCGGCATCAGCGATCGGTTCTGGAGACCGGATTCTTGATGCGTTCCGAGGTGGCCGAACGCAGATCCTCGTTGGGACCGCCCTCGCTGCTAAGGCGCTCGATCTGCCAGCGCTGGCACTCGTCGGCATCGTCTCGGCCGACACGGGCCTCCTCCTTCCTGACGAACGTGCGGCGGAACGGGCGGTGGCACTCGTTGTTCAGGCGGTGGGTCGCCTCGGCCGTGGGTCACTTGCTGGCGTGGCCGTCATCCAAAGCTATCGCCCCGAGGATCCCGCAATCACGGCGGCGGTGGAGATCGCCCGCGGGGGAAGTGTCGAGGCTTGGCGTGCCCGGGAAATTGGCCTACGGAAGGCGGCCGGCGGCGCGCCATTCTTGCGCACGATCAAGGTCAGCGCAGCAGCGGCAACGGCGGCAGCGGCACGGCGCAGCATTGAGGGTTTGGCGAGCACCCTTCGTGCTGCCGCCAGCGCCAGAGGAGACGATCAGGCGCGCATCCTCGGGCCGATCCCCGCTTGGGTACCGCGACGGGCTGGGCGCTGGCGAGAGAACCTCATTCTTCGTGCCGCGAGCATTGAGCCGTACCTGCCGCTAGTACGTGGACGTGACCTCACGGTGGATGTGGATCCAGAGACGCTCCTGTAGCCCTTGCTAGAATCTCGCCATGAGTGTTCGGCCAATCCTGCTCCTCGGTGACCCACGGCTCCGTATCCCTGGCGCGCCCGTTGAGAGTTTCGGCAAGCTGCTGCACTCCCTGCTCGATGACCTCGCCCACACGATGCGCTCGGCACCCGGCGTCGGACTTGCTGCACCGCAACTTGGCGAACCACTGAACGTCGCCGTCGTTGAGGCGAAGGGGAAGACGTACGAGCTGGTGAACCCACGCATCGTGCGCGATACTGGCGACCAGACCGATCTCGAGGGCTGTCTCTCAATTCCCGGCTACGTCGCCGAGATCACGCGGAAGGAGCGTGTCTGGGTTGAGGCACAGGATCGCACCGGACGCCCGTACAAGTTCAATGAGCATGGGTTCTTGGCGCGCGCCGTGCAGCATGAACTTGACCACCTCGCCGGAACTCTCTACATCGATTATCTCGACTCGATGGATCAGCTCATTGCAGTCGATGAGGACGACGAGGAAGAGCCAGATCATTCGCCTGAGGCTGCCGTCGTTGCACGGCGCCGGAAGGCGCTGCGAGGGCACAGTCACAAGTAGCCGCCTGATCCTATTTGGGAGTGGCGGATTCGCAGTCCCGTCGTTCCGTGCCGCTGCATCGGACCCCCGATTCAACATTGTTGCTGTTGTCACGGCGCCACCACGGGCCGCCGGTCGCAGTGGCACGCTCCTGCCAACCCCAGTCGACACCTGGGCGACCAGCGCCGGACTGCGGGTCGAGCACATCACTAGGGTTCGTGACGCCGCCGAAATCACGCGCATCCAATCGATTGGTGCAGAGGCGGCGCTCCTTGCAGATTTTGGTCAGATCATTCCCGAAGCACTGTTGCACCACTACGCACGAGGGATCGTCAATCTGCATCCATCGCTCCTTCCGCGACATCGTGGCGCAAGTCCGATCCCCGCAACGATCCTCGCTGGCGACCGTGAGACGGGGGTCACCACAATCGTCATGGATCAAGGGGTCGACACGGGGCCAATCATTTCGGCGCAGCATCTGCGACCGCGCCCAACTGTCACGGCCGCAGAGCTTGAGCTGGAACTTGCCGAACTCGCCGCCGTGGGCGTCGCTGATACCCTTGCAACATGGCTGCAGGGGAGTGATGCAGCAGTTCCCCAGGGCGTCCATGGTGTTACTGAGACGACGCGCCTCGCCCGTGCGAATGGCCGCATCGGCGCAGGGACAAGCGCCGAGATGGCGCTACGCATGTGGCGGGCGTATCAACCATGGCCTGGCGTCTGGGTTGAGATCCCCGGCATCATCGATCGGCTGATCTTGTCAGGCGTTAGCGCGGCAGAGGGAGACGTTCAAGTCGCCCCAGGAGTGCTCGAGTTGCACGACGGCTCGCTTCTCCTTGGCTTGCCCAATGGGGTGCTGCGCCTGGACCGCGTAACCCCCGCTGGCGGCAAGACCATGACGGGAGGGGAGTTTGCGCGAGGGCGCCAGGGGGAACTCGCTGCGCATGGGAGAATCGCAGAATGAAAGCCACAGGTCCAACATCGGGAGCACAGCGACCGCTCAGCCTCTCCGACCTCAACGTGAACCAGCTCGCGGCGCGAGTGAGCGACATCGGCGCTGAGTCGTATCGGGTCACGCAGGTTCTCGACGGCGCGTGGCGCTCAGTTGCCACCTCCTGGAGCGAGGTAACCACACTCGGAAAGCCGCTCCAAGAGCGCCTGGCGAACGAGATCCGCTTCAGTGCCTTCGATGAGGTTGAGCGACAAGAGGCCGAAGATGGCGCCACCACAAAGTTGCTGCTGACCCTCTCCGATGGAGCGAAGGTTGAGGCGGTGTTGATGCGCTCTCCCGCGGATCCACGCCGCGGTTCAGGGCCACGTGCGACCGTCTGCGTCTCTAGTCAGGCGGGATGTGCGGTCGGCTGCCCGTTCTGTGCCACGGGTGAACTTGGTTTTACCCGCAATCTCAGTGCGGGCGAGATCCAAGACCAGGTGCGCATCGCGCGCCAGATCCTCCGCACCGAGGAGCGCGAGTTGACGAACGTCGTTTACATGGGCATGGGGGAGCCGCTGCAGAACATTGATGCCGTCTTTGCATCCATCGATGGCCTCACCGATCCTGCACGGGGTGGGATGGGCCAGCGTCGGATCACCGTCTCAACCAGCGGTGTCGTGCCGGGCATTGAGCGACTCGCCAAGCAGCGTCCACAGATCACGCTCGCCGTCTCCCTGCATGCGGCGCGCAATCCACTACGCGATCTTCTTGTGCCGCTCAATCGCAAGTGGCCGGTTGAGGCGGTGATCGCCGCCGCAGATGATCATTCACGTGCAACGGGGCGCCGCACCACCTACGAGGTCACGATGATCGACGGCATCAATGACCGAGCGGAAGATTCGGCGGCACTCGCCTTACTGCTGCGTGGGAGCGGCGCGCATGTGAATCTGATCCCGATGAATGCCGTTGCGCATACCCCGTGGCAGGAGTCCACGCCCGAGCGGATTGAGCAGATTGCCAATCAGCTCCGTGCCGCTGGCTTGACGGTGACCGTGCGCCGCAATCGCGGCCGCGAGGCGGGCGCCGCATGTGGACAGCTCGCCGCCGAGAAGGCCGGCGCTCCTACTCCTATTGCCGTTGCCCGTCGTCGGGAACTGCTGGTAGCGGCGAGCGCGGCCGCCCTCCAGGGACAGCGAACGACGCAGCCGATCGCACCATCTGGCCCACTTGGTGGTGATGCATGAGTGGTGCCCGCATCGAGATCGCCGCGAGCATCCTGAACGCTGACCTCGGAGCGCTCCGCGAGGCGGTGCAGGCGGCAGAGGCGGCGGGTGTTGACCGCATCCATCTCGACATCATGGATGGTCACTTCGTCCCAAACCTCACGTTTGGTCTGGCGACGGTTGAGGCACTGCGCCCAGCAACGAAGCTCCCATTTGACGCGCACCTGATGATCCTCTCACCGGGGCTCTGGGCAACGCGCTATGTGGATGCGGGCTGCGAATCGGTTGCGATCCACGTTGAGGCGCCAGACCAGCATCGCGCGACCCTCGATGCAATTCGCGACAGCGGCGGTCGTGCCGGACTGGCACTTGACCCCGAGACGCCGATTGAGTCACTGGTTTCATTTCGCGATCAGCTGGACTTCGCGCTTGTGATGACCGTGAAGTCAGGATTTGGCGGTCAGTCGTATCGCCCTGAGGCAGCAGCGCGCATGGCTGCGATCCGGACACTGGTCGGTGAGCGTGATGGGCACCCCTTGCCACTGCATGTGGACGGCGGCATTAATGCGACAACTGCGGGAGGGGCAACGAAGGCGGGGGCCGACCTACTCGTTGTTGGCAGCGCGCTCTTCTCGGCACAGGGCACCAGCGCGATGCGCGGGGCGGTTACAGCGATCCGGGAGTCGGCGACCCGTTAGGGTCGCGGTCGACTTAGGCGCCCTTGCTGGCCGTGCGACGGCAGCGGGTGCAGACCAGGACGCGCTTTGTGGTCGTCCCAACGGCGATCACCGTTGGCTGCAGGTTGGCGCGGAAGCGGCGGTGAGCTCGGACGCGGTTCATTCCGACCGACTGTGGGTTGAACCCCGCGATCGAATCCTTGCCGCAGAGGGTGCAGAATCGAGCCATGTCTAATCTCCTTACGTGGTGGGGCTCCCAATGGGACACGCCCGTCGTTCGTGCCGTATCGTAGCAGGTACGTCCGATGCCTCGCCCAGGCTCGGCCAAGGGAGGGAGCCCGCATGAGTCGTACTGAGCAGATCCAAGCGGTCGGAGGGGTCACCCTGAGATGAGCCGAAAGAGCTGGGACGGCGTCGAGTTGATGGCCGCCCTCCGATCGGGCCTCGACCGCCTGGAGAGCCGCGTCGAGGAGGTCAATGCCCTCAACGTCTTCCCCGTACCCGATGGCGACACGGGGACCAACATGCTGGCAACCTTGAAGGCCGCCATTGCTGAGGGCGACGCCTCGCTGGCAACCGGGGTCACCGCGATCGACGAGGTGAGCGCAGCGGTGGCTCGTGGTGCCCTCCTTGGCGCACGGGGCAACTCAGGCGTCCTCCTCTCGCAGATCCTCCGCGGGTTGCCACAGGCGGTCCGTGGTCGCCAGCGCGCCCGGGCAACCGAGATTGCACAGTCGCTCTCGATCGGCGTGCTGCACGCCTACTCGGCGGTGGCAACGCCAACAGAGGGGACAATCCTCACCGTTGCGCGCGAAGTAGCCGCTGCAGCGATGAAGGAGTCGGAGGGGGCATCAGAGCTGCGCCCGTTCCTCGAGAGCATCGCCGCGACCGCGCGCATCTCCGTAGAGAAGACGCCAACCCTGTTGGCCGTCCTCCGCGAAGCCGGCGTCGTGGACTCTGGCGGCGCGGGGCTGCAACTCATCCTCGAAGGAATCGCCAATGTCCCGTCGGTGGCGCCGTCACGAGGCACTGTCGAAGCGGAGCGTCGCAGCACCTCGACGTCACCCTCTCAGCCCGCCACCGCTGCCGCGCCCGCTCCTGCCGCCACAACCGAGTTCGGTTACGAGACGGTCTTCATCCTGAGCTCACCAGCAACACCGCTTGACCTGGCCGCAATTCGCGCGCACCTGGAGACGATTGGGGAGAGCGTGCTGGTTGCCGGTGATGAGACAACCTGCAAGGTGCACGTGCACAATCTGCGACCGGATGAGGTCTTGGCATATGGGATCAGCCTGGGCGATGTTCGCGCCGTCACGATTGAGAACCTAGATCAGCAGAGCGCCGAACGGGCCACTGGGCATGCAGCATTCAACCAGTTGGCAGACGGTCCGCTTACCACCTCGCCACGCCCTGCAACCGCCTCACTTGGTCGAGGAACATCGATTGTCGCTGTCGCCGCCGGGGCAGGACTCGGCGACATCTTGCGTTCAGCGGGCGCGTCGCAGATCGTTCACGGCGGCCAGACAGAGAATCCCTCTGCCGCGGAGATCGCGTCAGCGATCGCCCACGCCGGCACCGAGTTCGTTGTCGTTCTGCCGAACAACAGCAACATCGTGTTGGCAGCACGCCAAGCGGCCGATCTCTCAGCAGCGAACGTCGTGGTCATTCCGACCCGCAATGCCGCCGAAGGAATTGCTGCGCTGCTCTCGTGGGACCCATCGCTCTCGCTTGAGGAGCTCGTCCCGCGCATGGAGGCGGCTCGCACCGCCGCACGCACCTTCCGTGTCGTTGAGGCGGTGCGCGATGCCGTTGTTCGTGGTGTGCCGGTGAAGGCTGGCCAGATCATGGCGCTCGACCCAGTCGACGGGATCATTGCAACTGGGAGCAGCGACGTTGAGTCCATCGTTGCGGCGCTCACTGGGCAGTCGGCGGAGTTGATCACGCTCTACGTTGGCGCCGATGTCTCTGACGCGCAGGCCTCCGAGTTTGTGATCGCGGCGCGCGGTGCCATTGCTGGAGCCGAGGTTGACCTGCAGCGTGGCGGCCAGCCAATCGAACGGGTGCTCGTGAGTTTGGAGTGACCGTCGACCCGGGCGAACTCCCACTGAAAGGGCTCGCCCTCCCTGGTGGCTCGAGCCTTCTGCGAGGCCTATCGAAACTGGGCGTCACCACCGTTGCCGATCTGCTCACCTATCTGCCACGTCGCTATGAGGATCGCCGCGAGATCACGCCGATCGCCGAACTTGCCGGCGGGACCAGCGCCACGATCTCCGCGCGGGTGACCGACCTCCGTGTCGAGAAGACCTGGCGTCGTGGCGTGCAGCGCACGATCGCGACACTCGTTGATAACTCAGGGGCAGTCGATGCGATCTGGTATGGGCGACGATTTATTGAGCGTCGACTTACGGTTGGAACGACCATCATCGCCACCGGGCGCGTCAAGGCGATGGGGTGGACGAAGCAACTTGAAGCGCCAGAGTTCAGCCCCGTTGGCGGGGGAGACCAGGTCAGCGCTGGTCGCATCGTTCCCATCTATCGGTTAACTCGCGGCGTAACGGCGTTGAGCCTGCGACGTGCCGTACGGGCGCTCCTGGACGAGTTCGGCGCCGACCTTGTTGATCCACTGCCCGATTCGGTGCAGTCGCGTAACGCCCTTATGCCGCTCGCCGAGGCGATTGAGGCGCTGCACTGGCCCGAGGAGTTTGAGCTTCGCGATGAGGCACTGCGCCGCCTCGCCTTTGATGAGCTCCTCGCGGTGCAGATCGCGCTCGTGCATCGCAGTCGGCGGCGTGCCGGTGGCGGCGCATTCAGCATCAAACCAACCAAAGCGGAACGGGGCACGATCGAATCCGTAATCCTGGGCGGCATTGGTGGCGCCTCAGCAAATTCCAGCACACCGTGGACCGGTGATCAGCGGCGTGCGATTGACGAAATCCTTGCCGACCTTGCGACGGGGTCGCCGATGCTGCGCCTGCTGCAGGGCGATGTCGGCACAGGCAAGACTGCGGTTGCCTTTGTTGCTGCTGCTGCCACGGCGGCCGCTGGGCACCAGAGCGCCCTCTTAGCGCCAACAGAACTGCTGGCCCGCCAGCACGCAGCGACGGCGAAACGTCTCCTTGCCCCACTCGGCATCGAAGTCGCGCTAGTGCTCGGCGGCGCAAGTGCAGTGGAACGCCGAGCTGCGCGCACCGCGGCTGCCGACGGCGGCGCCGAGGGTTGGCAACTCAGCGGCCCAATCG
>JBAXWE010000059.1:0-4240 GCA_037128565.1 bacterium | reverse complement strand
GCTGAGGCTGCGGCGGGCGAGTGGCTCGTCGTCATGAGTCACGAGGTGCAGACGCCGGTTGGACGCATCATGGCCGACCGCGACCGCTTCCGTTTCGTTAGCGAGTAGGGAGCAACTCTTCTACGAGTGCCGCCGCATCCTCGCTGGTGAGCGGCCCAGTGATCACCCGGACGACACGCCCGTCAGCATCCAAGACGAGTTTTGTTGGGATGCCCCCTGCGCCTGCTGCGCGGAAGAGGTCGCTGTTCACGTCCACCAACAGGAGGTATCCGAGCTGGTAGCGGTCCGCGTAGGCCGCGACGGTCGCTGGGAGTTCGCCAACCGAAATACCGATCACCTGCAGCCCACGATCGCGATACGTCGCTGCGAGTGCACGCAGCACCGGCGTTTCTTGCTGGCAGGGTGGGCACCAGGTGGCAAAGAGGTCAATGATCACGAGACCTGGGACCGGGAGTGCTGCCTGCCTCTCTGCAAAGACACCGCCACTGGCGACGGGCTGGTTCGCCGGGATCGTGAACGTTGTACCGATTTCGATCCCGGTAGCGTTTGGATCCACGACATAGAGACCGCTCGGTGTCGCCGCCCCGCCAGGAATATTGGTCCGTGAGAGTAGGAGCAGGAGCGCCACGATGACGGCCGCGGCGGCGATAGCGCCGATACTTCGCGCGGAAAATGGCCCGATCACAGGCCAGGAACTCCCGGGAGCAGCCGCGAGAGCAGGGAGAGGCCGCCAGTAGCAATGAGCAGGCCAATCACGGCGACGAGGAGACCTCCGATGATGCCAGCGACGCGTGAGCCGCCGCGCAGACGGCCAAGGAGACGCTGGAGAGCGAGTGGACTCCGATCAGCGAGCACTGCGAGAGTGATGAAGGGGAGTGCCAGTCCGAGGCTGTAGAGCGCGAGCAGAAGTGCGGCGCCCCCCGGATTACTCCCCGACGCCGCAATCCCCAGGATTGCGCCGAGGACGACCCCGATGCAAGGCGTCCAGGCGACGGCGAAGGCGGCGCCGAGCAGAAGGCTGCCGAGGTAGCCGCCGCGCAAGATCGGCGTCGGTGCACGCATGCGGTCGAGTTGTGGGATGCGCAGGAGGCCGGCAAGATGCAGTCCGCCGACGGTTACCGCAACGCCTACGGGAATCTGCAAGATGGGCAGGAGGCGCCCGACGGCGCCGCCAACGTAGCCCGCGCTAATGCCGAGCGCGATGAAGATCACGCTAAAACCACAGCTGAAAAGCACGGCGTGGCGCATTCGTGATGTGCCGGCACTCAGTGCGGCGAGGCGACCGAGATAGGCGGGAACGATTGGTAAGACGCAGGGCGAGAGGAAGCTCAGCGCACCCGCCACCAGTGCAGTAAGGGCATTAACGCTCTCCATCAACCTGGCCTGCTGCGCCGTGCAGATGCGCGGCAATCTGTATGGGGCTGATGGCAAGCGGCAGGAGCCGGCCTGCAACTTCGAGTGCGGGGATCTGTTCGAGAAGCCTGGCATGCAGCGCTGGATCTGCCTCGATGTTGACCACGGTAATGGCGAGGTGCGAGCCACCCTTGGTGATGAGATCGCGGACGATTGCCTCAGCTCTCTCGCAGAGTTCGCATCCTGGGCGACCGTAGAGGGTGATCAGGGGCTGCTCCATGTGGGTATTCTCCCACGCCGCGTTCAGATACCCTACGGGGGGCCCCTGTAGCTCAGTGGATAGAGCGCCGCCGTCCTAAGGCGGGCGTCGTCGGTTCGATTCCGGCCGGGGGCACCACGAAGCGAACAGAGAGGGAGGACAGGATGGGCGAAGGGTCACAGATCCAGAAAGAGATCCCTGACTTCCAGCAGCCTCCCGACGTCGGGGTGCTGCGCAATCGCTCGTTCCTGCGCCTCTGGATTGCGCAGCTCTTCACCCAAATTGGCGGCAACGTCGTTCTCTACGGGTTGACGGTGCTCGTTGCGGAACGGAGTGGTTCGACCTCCGCGCTGAGTGCGCTCTTCCTCAGCTTCCTTGTACCCGCCGTGCTCCTCTCGCCAATCGCTGGGGTGTGGGTCGATCGGCTAGATAAGCGCCTCGTGCTGATCGTTGCCAATCTGACGAGAGCAGCCGCGTTCTTTCTGATGCTTGGGAGCGTGGATTCGCTCGGCATCGTCCTCCTGCTCAACATCTTGGGGAGCATCATGACCACCCTCTTTGCGCCGGCAGAGCTGGCGATGATCCCACTCCTCGTTCGTCGCGAGCAGCTGACCTCCGCAAACGGGCTCTTCACCTTCACGTTGAATGCCGCATTCGCCCTGGGATTCGCCCTTCTTGGACCGGCGGTCGTTCGCATTGCCGGCCCGGAGGCGGCGATCGTTCTGGTGGCAGTACTCTTCCTCCTCGCGGGGCTCCTCTGCGTTGGGCTTCCAGCGGCGCCGGCCCCAAAACTGGAGGGGAACCTCCGCTCTCATACATCCCGTGCCACCCGCACAACCACCAGTGAGCTCCTTGAAGGTCTGCGCTTCATCTGGCGCCACAGCTCAGTGCTCTGGTCGCTCGCGTACCTCGCCATCGCCGCCAGTGTTGTGGGGGTGATGGGGGTTCTTGGACCCGACTACGTACATGACGCCCTTGGTCTTAATGCTCGCGACTTCTGGCTCGTGGTGCTTCCGATCGGCCTCGGAGTCGTAACGGGCATTCTCGCGCTGAACAGCTGGGGTTCTAACCTGTCACGTCGGCGTCTCATTGAAGGTGGGCTTGTCGGTGTCGGAGCGGGCCTGGCACTGCTCGCGCTCGCCGTGCCGATCAGCCTCGCAATCTCGGACGGCGCCAAGCTGCTTGGCGAACTCCCACTTGATTCCGGTGCCTCAGCGCTGGCGACGGTGATCTTCGTCGCCTATTTTGCGGGCGTCTCATACGGGCTGGTGGCGATTCCATCGCAGACGGCGCTTCAGGAAGAGTTGCCCGAAGAGGTGCGCGGGCGCGTGTTCGGCGTACTCAACATGCTGGTCAGCCTCGGCAGCTTTGTGCCGATCATCGCCGTCGGCCCGATTGCCGATGCGGTGGGAGCGACGACGACGCTCCTTGGAGTCGGTGTGGTGATTATGCTTGTCGCTGTCGCGTCAATCGTGCGTGGACCTAGGCGCGCGGCTCGCGCCTAGGTATTGCGCCTCTTAGGTTCGCAGTAGGGCGGCCGCAATTTCGCCCGCGAGGTGAGCGTTTGACTCCGCGAGCGACAGGTTGGCAGGGATTGATCGCGAGTGAGTCGCGGCGGCAATTGCCGCCAGAATCTTTGGCGTCGCCTTTGGTCCAGTAGCACCTGCGCGTTCGGCCTCAGCAAGCCCCGCTGCGATGGCATCGGCGATCTCCGCCGCTGGGATTTCGGCGGCAAGTGGGATTGGGTTGGCCACGAGCATGCCACCGCGCCAACCGAGTGAGCTGTTCGCCTTCGCAATCGCGGCGATCTCCGCTGCGCTTTCGACCCGATGGCTGAGTGCAAGGCCACTACTGCGACTCCAGAAGGCTGGGAAGAAGTCCGTCTGGTAGCCGATCACTGGGACGCTCAGCGTCTCAAGTACCTCAAGGGTTTTCGCAAGATCCAGGAATGCCTTGGCGCCCGCACTCACCACGATCACCGGATGGCGCGACATCGCCCCGAGGTCAGACGACACATCAAAGCTGATCTCAGCGCCGCGATGTACGCCGCCGATTCCGCCTGTTGCAAAGACGCCGATTCCAGCGAGTCCAGCAATGGTGACCGTTGCAGAGACCGTCGTGACACCGGTGCGCTTTGCGGCGATGGCAACGGGCAAGTCGCGCTCGGCGAGTTTCTCTTCGGCGGCGAGAACGAGTGCCTCATGATGTGGCTCGATGCCCGCCCAGAGCTCGCCGTCGATGACGGCGGTCACTGCAGGGATGGCGCCCGTCGCGCGGATCGCTGCATTGACGCGATCGAAACATTCGCGGTTGTAGGGGGCGGGGAGACCCATCTTCGAGGTGATCGTTGACTCAAGGGCGACAACGGGTGTGCCAGCGGCGAGTGCGGCAGCAACCTCGGCCGATCGGCGAACGTTCACGAAGCCTCCCTCTGATTGCTTTCGGCAGCTTGTCGTTGCAAATGTCCCGCTGCGGCAGCATGTCCAGCGGCTAGCGCATCCTCCCATGATTGGCCTCGAGCCCGTGCCACAAGCAGGCCCCCAGCAAAGGCGTCGCCAGCCCCCGTACTGTCGATGCCTGCTGGAAGCTGATGTGCTGGCAGGGTCGCGACCTGTTCGCCGCTCGGAG
>JBAXWE010000058.1:0-4871 GCA_037128565.1 bacterium | reverse complement strand
TGCGCAGCGCCAGCGCTGCTTGACCTGAGCGGCCCCCCGAGCGGCACTGCATGATCAACGAGCGACCCTCCGGGATTTCACCTTGGCGTGCCACAAACTGCGAGAGCGGGATGAGCATCGCACCAGGGATGTGCACCTCGTTCCACTCCGACTCTTCGCGCACATCAATGAGAAGAGGAGCATCAGGTCCTTCGAGGAGTGCCGCAGCCTCTGCCGGCGTGAGCGTCAGCGGAAGGTCGCTCACTACCGCTCGCCCTCTGCCTGTGCGGCGAGGCGACGCAGGAACTCAGCGACTGGCAGGCGCGAACCGTATCCATCGCCCATGTTGTGGGCGAAGAGCACCTCATCACCATCCCCCTCCTCCCAGCAGAGCAGGAACTGAAGGCCGAAGGCGATCGCTGGAAAGTCGACCAAACCGCGATCGATATCGCGCAGCTCCACGGCGCGACCAGTGACCCGATCAACGCTCGCCTGCATCTGATCCACAGCAGCCCGGATGCGCATCTCGAGCACCGAGCTGCTCGCCAGCGCGTCGCGCAGCACCGGGTCAAGGTCGGCCGGCTGCAGCTGATTCTGGTCGGCACCCCCTGGCAGGGCACCCATGCGCTCGAGGCGGCGGAGGCGCAGCAGGTCGTCCTTCATGCGCTCCAGTTCAATGCGCTGCTCACGGAGGAGGGCGATGATCGGGCGCAGCCCCGCCAACTCCTTCGTCGCCGCGTCGATCGTCCATGAGCGCCTCATGGCCGTATTCTCCCACGCCCAGGGCTCGTAACGCGGCCCGCCGTGGGAGAATCTGCGCGGGCCGGTAGCTCAGCGGTAGAGCAGGGGTCTTTTAAACCCTTGGTCGCGGGTTCGAACCCCGCCCGGCTCGCCAGACGTTGGGACTCTATTTTGTCGGGCCGTAAGTCCTACTCGTCCGTACAGTCGCACCCTCAACATTCGTACCAGTAATTCGCACGAGGATGTATTTGCCCCTAAGAGAGCTCGTTAGCTTAAGGGTTGTCGATGTCTTACCTGTCAGCTGCGCACATCCGATGCCAACCTCACTATGCGAAGATTGACTTGAGGTACATGCGAACCAAGAGTATGCATATCTTGCAGCAGGCGAAGCTGACCAGGTGCCTGCTTTCGCGGTTAAGGTACTACCTACTTTCAGCGTTCCCGAAATCGAAGGGTTAATCACGTTCTCGGGAACCTGGTTGCCGAGATTCACTGCTGGGAGATAATCCCCCATCTCGCCTGCGCTGTCACCGACAGTCTTCTTGCTACCGATTCCGAGTTGTCCGTACAGTCCAAATCCCCAGCACTTAAGCTGCCCATTGTCCAGGTCAGCGCAGAAGTGGTTCCAATACATGTCGACTACACGCGCAGTGCGCCCAGTGCCAAGCGAAATGCCCGCTAGGTTATTGGGCGTTTCCCTACTTCGATCCCCATAATTGGAAAGTGAACCAATCCCAAGTTGACCTTGATCATTGAGGCCCCAACATTTGAGCAGATTTTTTGAGGTGATCACACAGGTAGATTGACCGGTTGCATAAATACTTTTCGCCGTGATCCCAGTCCCAAGGGAAACTCTTGGGAAAAAGTCGCCTACGTCTGTATCCTCATCACCAATGGCACCTTCACTAGTACCAAGGCCAATCTGGCCCGCACTATTGAGACCCCAGCAGCGAACCGCTCCGTCGTCAAAAAGAGCACAAGCATGGGCCTCGCCCGCCGCAATCTGTACGACGTCTGCATCCGTTCCAAAGTCAATTGGCGGTAGATCATCGCCATAGGTTCCACTAAGCATGCCGCGTTGATCTGTGTCCCCTTGGCCAAGCTGCCCATAGTCATTGTTGCCGAAACATTTCACGGAGCCGTCATCAAGCAAAACACACGTAAAGTACCCACCCGACGCAATCTGTGTTGCGAACCGCCCTTCGCCTAGGTCTAAGGCGTTGGCATCAGCCGATGTTATCTCTGTATTAAGTCGAACTTGGCAATCGGCGTCAAGGCCAGTTGCACACTCTGGGACAGGCCCGCTCTGGCCATCTGCTGCCCCCCACATTGGGATAGATGACCAGCACCGCACAGTCCCATCCATTCCAAGAGCACATACGTGCCATGCGCCCATCGAGATTGACTTTGCGACGAACCCGGTGGGGAGATTATTCCGTACCGGAGCACTGAACACGGGCGAGGTCGAAGGGTCGTCGTGCCCCCAGCACCAAACATATGTTCCGGCATTGGCAAGAGCACAATACCGACTGGCTACATCCCAGCCGTTGTTATGGGAAATGTTTTGCACAGGCTCGCTTAGTCGCGACTGGATTAGGGCATTTCCCATTTCGCTTGCCTTGTCACCGATACCAACTCCCCAACAACGAACGTCACCGCCATTAGCGACAGTACAGGTGCTTGGAGAAACCCGAAGATAACCCGTATCGGCAATCGCAACTTGAGGCTTTGAAAAAACCACAAGGGAAAAGATGATCAGTTGAATCAGGGTTCTAACTGCGAAAAATCTTTTCAATTTGTGGTCCTTTCAACTAGCTACACTTTAACGAGCATTATTCATATAATCTAACACCATGTTGGCCCAAAAATCTAAGGGCATCAACTCCCGCCGTGGGAGAATCTGCGCGGGCCGGTAGCTCAGCGGTAGAGCAGGGGTCTTTTAAACCCTTGGTCGCGGGTTCGAACCCCGCTCGGCTCACCAAACGTTTCGGGTCAGATCAGCGGCTGCGCAGCTTCCCGACGCCGAAGAAGATCAGCGCGACCACGTACCCACCAACGATCACCTCGCCCATCAACGTGAGCACGAACGGGTAGCCGTACTTGATCACGTCAAAGAACGGATATGGATAGACCGAGGCGACAGCGCCGTGCGCCAGGGTGTAGACCAGGTAGACGATTGGAATGATGAAGACGCGGAACGTGTCGCCGAATGGGAAGCGACCACGTGGACCCGCGATCCCCCAGACGAGGACCGTGATGATCGGTGTGAGGTAGTGCTCAAAGATATTTGAGACAGCGTACGGTCCCTGTGGGTTCGCCCCTCCCGCGAGGAGCAGGTGGTAGAGCACCATGGTCATGGTGATCATCAGGAGCCCAGTGTTGCGTAGCCAATCAAAGATACGGCCGGCGCGCTTCGGATCGCGATAGAGCATCGTCAGGATGATGGCTACTAGCAGGTTCGACCAGGTAGTGAAGTAGCCATGTGAATCAAATGCGCGACCGATCGCACCGGCAAGTCCATCGGCACTGCCGCCAAACATGTGTGAGCTCGGTACGTAGCGCTCTTCTGGCGGTACGAGCTGCAGCAGATTGGTGATCTCGGCCACGAGGTAGCCGAACCAGGCGGCGAGAGCGTTGATGCCGAAGAGGCGCTTTGCGGTTGCTGAATTCATGCTTCCTCCAACTTCACACCCGAGCAGGTGTTTCGCGGAAGTATAGGGCGGCGGTGGGCTGGGCTAGCGAGTAGATGCGCCCTTGCGACCCAACTTTGCGCCGACCCACGCACGGAAGCGCTCACGCTGGCCATACGCCACAGCCGCGCCGAGCATGATCACAAAGTTCAGGGTCCAGGCGCCCGCTGCAGAGAGGAAGCCGATCTGCTGGCCAACCTCACCCTGCAGCGCCAGGCCAGGGACGGTGAGGCCGAAGAGGCCGGCACGGAAGACTGGTGACTTCGGTGAGGTTCCGGCGGAGAGGGCGCCCGAGGTGAACGAGCCTGCAGCGTCGGCACCGCCGAGGAGCATCGCGTGCGCTCCAACGACCACGCCGCTCGCGCCGACGCGCGCAGAGTCGGCAGGAAGGTTGCTCAGATCAACGGAAGACCATGCGGTGATGCCGGTTGCGGGGACGGGTGCCGCCCAGAGCACGCTCGTCGTTGCGGCACCATCCACCTTGCCGCCGGCGATGTAGAGGGTGCCGTTAGCGCTCCACATCGCAGCGCCATCACGTGGCGTTGGCAGGCTGCCACCGCCCTCCGTGGCGCGCCAGCGATAAATCGTGCCGATCTCAGCGTCACCTTGTGCCGCAGCATCGGGATTTGGTACCGC
The DNA here is from genome assembly GCA_037128565.1 of bacterium. Lineage (GTDB taxonomy): Bacteria > Chloroflexota > Limnocylindria > Limnocylindrales > Limnocylindraceae > Limnocylindrus. The sequence goes on along the minus strand of JBAXWE010000058.1, from coordinate 825 downwards.
GGCACTGTGGCCAGTTGGCACAGGTGGTGCGACGGCAATGTCGCCGCGGAGTGCTGCGGCGGCGGGGCCGGTCGCATCTTTTCCGCCCCAGACATAAATCGAATCACCAACGAGTGAAGCGGCGGCAAAGCTGCGCGGCGCCGGAAGTTCCATGAACGGTGCCCACGGATCGAGTTCGCCGCTGCTGCCGAGCTTCGCCTTCCACACGGTGGTGGTCGGCGAACCATCGCTCCCCTCGCCGCCGAGCACGACGATGCCATCGGAGACGACAGAGATTGAGGCGCCAGAGCGCGCGGCTGGGAGGTCGAGCGCGCTGATCTGCTCCCATGTCGTGATCAATCCTGTCGTTGCATCAGGTGTTCCAACGTAGACGGTTGTCGTTGCGGCGGCAGTTTCAGATGCGCCACCGATCACGTAGGCCTTGCCGGCGAAGAAGGCGACCCCTGCATGCGCGCGCCCTTCAGGGAGTGGCGTACCGCCAGCCCAGGCGCTTAGTCCCGCAGCGTCAACTGTCGCCACAGCAACGCTGGTTGTCGCCACGCGCGTAGCCGCACCGGTTGTGCCGCCGATGTAATAGAGGTGTGCGCCGGCCTGGAGCAGCGAGCCATCCACGCCATCACCTGGGAGGTCAGACTCGACGGCGCTCTTCCATGGGATGAGCGCACCGGCCGGAGCTGGGCATGGGAGGCCCTCGTTCTCTGCGGGGCAGATGTTCACCAACGAGGCGAGGTTGAGCCCAAGGTCGACGGTTGGCGAGACAGTCAGGTAGTAGGCGCGATCTGGAATGTAGCCGAGCATCAAGATGATGACGAGGGTCCAGAGTAC
>JBAXWE010000057.1:0-5041 GCA_037128565.1 bacterium | reverse complement strand
ATCGCGCGCGACTTTGATCGCATCTGGGCGTCGGGCTTTGACGCCATCGTTGCGCCGACGAGTCCACAAGTTGCCTGGAAGTTCGGCGCAAAGATGAGCGATCCGGTCTCCATGTATCTCGCCGACGCCTGCACACTTCCCGCGAACATGGCAGGCCTTCCAGGGGTGAGCATTCCGTGCGGCCTATCTGAGAACCTTCCGGTAGGCCTACAGCTGATCGGCAAGCCGTGGTCTGAAGCCGAACTCCTCAGCATCTCAGCTGGGTACGAGGCGCTCACTGCAACTGCTGCATGGCGCGCGGTTGCGCCGCACGACCTGGCGAAGCTCGGTGGAGGTGCGGCATGAGCGACTTTGCGAAGCGCGCACTTGCCGATCGTGTCCACGCGGTGCCGCCCTCTGGCATTCGGCGCTTCTTTGACATCGCCGCAACCATGAGCGACGTGATTAGCCTTGGAGTGGGGGAGCCCGACTTCGACACGCCAGCACACATCGTCGAGGCGGCGGTGACGAGCCTGCGCGCTGGGCGCACGCACTACACCTCGAACCTCGGCACGATCGAGCTTCGCCGCGCCATTGCCGCGAAGATTCAGGAGCGCTCGGGAGTGAGCTACGACCCTGAGAGCGAGATCATCGTGACGGTTGGCGCCTCAGAGGCGGTCGACCTTGCCATTCGCGGCACAATCGGTGCGGGCGATCGCATCGTCCTGCCAGAGCCGTCGTACGTTGCCTATCTGCCTGCGATCGTCTTTGCGGGCGGCACCGTCGTTCCAGTGGCGACGAGCGCTAGTGATAACTGGCGCCTCCATGCGGACGCCGTTGATGCAGCGGCGGCAGGCGCCAAGGCGCTCTTCCTGGGCTATCCGGCGAATCCAACGGGGGCCACCCTCGACGAACCGACCCGCGAGGCACTCGCCAAGATCGCCGTGGCACGGGATCTGGTGGTGATTAGCGATGAGATCTATGACCGACTCGTGTACGAGGGGCCGGCGCACCGCGCCATCTCCTACTACCCAGGGATGCGTGAGCGCACCATCCTGATCGGTGGCTTCTCGAAGTCCTATGCCATGACTGGCTGGCGCGTCGGTTTCCTCTGCGCGCCGAAGGAGATCGTGGCGGGGCTCGTCAAGATTCACCAGTACGCGATCATGAGCGCCCCAACGATTGCGCAGGACGCAGCCCTCGAGGCGCTGACCAACGGCGAACCCGCCCTGGAAGAGATGCGTGCCGCCTACGCGCGACGCCGCACCATCGTGCTCGATGGTCTCGCCGCCCTCAACCTGCCAACTGGTGCACCACAGGGCGCCTTCTACGCCTTCCCCGACATTCGCTCGACGGGACTCACCGACGAGCAGTTCGCCGAGCAGCTCCTCACCGAAGAGCGCGTCGCGGTGATTCCGGGATCCTCGTTCGGTGCGAGCGGGGTGGGGCATGTGCGCATCTGCTACGCCACCTCAGAAGAGAATTTGCGTGAGGCGCTGGTGCGCATCGGCCGATTCGTTGCCAAGGCACGCGGGGTGGCGGCATGACCTGGCATGCAGTGATCGGCATTGAGGTGCACGTACAGCTCCGCACGGTGACAAAGATGTTCTGCCCGTGTGCGATTCCTGCAGAGGGCGATCTGCCGAACAGCAAGACCTGCCCAACCTGTCTCGGCCTCCCTGGCGCACTCCCTGTGCCGAACAAGGCGGCCATCGAGAAGGTGCTCGCCGTTGGCGCCGCGATCGGTGCAGGCGCACCGGCCACCACGATCTGGGATCGCAAGAACTACTTCTATCCAGACCTCCCGAAGGGCTACCAGATCAGCCAGCTCGATTTCCCACTCGCTGAACACGGAACGATTGAAGTAACCACGAGCGCCGGAACCAGCCGCGTGCGTATTCGCCGTGCACACCTGGAAGAGGACACGGCGCGACTGCGACACGAGAAGGGGAGTGATGGGAAGCGCTCCAGCCTCATCGATTACAACCGTTCGGGTGTCGCGCTCCTTGAGATCGTGACGGAGCCTGACATTCGGGATGCTGAGACGGCTCGACGCTACGCCGAAGAGCTCCGACTCCTGCTGCGCACGATTGGTGCCGCCGACGCAGAGATGGAGAACGGGCAGATGCGCGTCGAGGCGAACGTGTCGATCCGCCCAAGTGAAGATGCGCCGTTCGGCACGCGCACCGAGGTGAAGAACATGAACTCCTTCCGCTCGGTGGAGAAGGCGATCGCCTTTGAGATCGCGCGACAGGCCGATATCCTTGACGCGGGCGGCTCAATCACCCAGGAGTCGCGCGGCTGGGATGAGTCGAGCGAGACCACCTACACGATGCGTGCCAAAGAGAACTCGCACGACTATCGCTACTTCCCTGAGCCTGACCTGCCACCACTTGCCATTGATCCAGCCTGGTTGGCGGGCATCGTTGCGAGCATCCCTGAGATTCCTTCTGCGCGCCGAGCACGCTATGTGGAACAGCTCGCACTCTCTGAATACGATGCCGCCGTTCTCGTTGGGGAGCCTCGTGCTGCGGCGCTCTTCGAGGCGTCCCGCGCTGCAGATGCAACGATTGATGCGAAGACGCTCGCGAACTGGGTGACGGGCGAGTATCTTCGAGCGGCGAACGAGGGTGCTGCCGAGCCTGACCCGGTTCAATTCGCCGCGCTGATCGGGGCAGTCTCCCGCAAGGAGATCAACGGCACCACAGGGAAGGAACTCTTTGCGGAACTGCTCGGGGGCAGCTTTGATGTGCGCGCAGCGATCGCTGATCGTGGCCTTGGGCAGATTAGTGACGACGGTGCATTGAAGAAACTTGCAGCCGAGGTGCTCGCCGCTAATCCGCAGGCGCTCGCCGACTGGAAGGCGGGGAAGCAGCAGGCGATCGGCTTCTTGGTTGGCCAGGCGATGAAGGCGAGCAAGGGGCGTGGTGATGCCGCCCAGCTCGGAGCCGTCTTCAAGACCCTGCTGGACGCCTAAATGCTCGACCTCGTTCGGCTCTTTGTCGGCGTTCTCGGCATCGCTGGGTTCGGTTACCTAGCGCTTCGACTTCCGCCGCTCCTTCGAGCGCGAACGGAGTGGGCGAACCGCGTTGGCGCAGCGACGCGCTATGAGGCGTGGCGCGGCACCCCAGGGAGCGGCCCCGATCTTGCTGATCGTCTCGAGGGTGAACTCATCGCCAATCGCCTGCGCCGCCTGACGGGCGTTGGCATTGCTGCGGCAGCAGGAATCCTGCTCGCCCTGCTTACCTAGTCTCCGTACGCCTCGTCTGGGAGTGGGAGGCTCCACGCGGTTGCGGCAGCTCCTGCCGCCTGTCCGGCGGCGACGGACTCACCTAAAGAGGCGCCAGCTTGGTGCGCCATCAAGAAGGCTGCGATAAAGGCATCCCCACACCCAATGGTGCTCCCCACCACCGGGACCGCGACGGTGGGGTAGAACGTCTCCGTTTGGCTCTCGCCGTCAACGACCAGAACGCCTTGTGCTCCAAGAGTCACGACCGCCACCTTCTGCGCTTCGAGAACGGAGCGACACACCTCTCCGAGCGATGCGTCCTCGCGCGCTCCGGGCCAGCCGATAAAGGCGAGATCAATGTGGGTCAGCGTGTTGCGAAATCGCTCTGGTGTGTAGTGGCGAAACCCAAGGAAATCCGCACTGACCGTTGCATGCGCAAGTTTCCCAGACAACGAGAGCCGTTCCAGCTCAGCAATCGCTCCTTCGACGAGGACGGTATGCCAATGGGTGGCGGCCACAAGTGACGCCAGCTCTTCTGCTGTGCAGTGCACCACCTCCCACACCCCATCGACGTAGTTGTCCATCTGCGGCTGGCGATCCGCGCCGATGCGGATATCAATGGAGGAGCTCTCCCCAGGAGCGATCAGGGAGGAAGCGAGATGCGGGATTCCATTGCGCGTAAGAAACGGCACGAAGAGATTCTGATCTGACGAACCGATCCGCGTCTGAAGGAGGAACTCTTTACCGGCAGCGGCCCAGTGGTAGGCCATGTTCAACACGCCACCGCCAGGGAGGGTGCGGCCGCTCTCTAGGTAGCGATCTCGACTCGTGGTGCCGAAGAGGATGCTTGTCACAGCCCTGCGAGTGGCGCAGATCGTGTGTCGCCAGAAGCGAGGAATCGGTCGAGGCGCACCTCTACAACTTTGCTCGACTGCCAGAACGCTTCGATAGAGAGGTGACCACACCCCTCGTCGTGATACCACTCGCGTCGCCCAGGGGTCGTGGTGATGAGCGCTGGATCGTGAGCGGGTACGACCGCTGGGTTGAGCAGGTATCCGGGGGAGAGGGGATCACGAATCTGCAGCAACCCATCGCCGCGGAAGCCGCTGGCACGCGGCGCGGCCACACGTTCGCCCGTGCCGAAGTCAAGCAGCTCAACGGTCTCCACGGGTGTGGCGGTGACCGCTGGCCAAGCGGGATCGTCAACGAGTTCAGCGATGATGCGGCGAACGGAGATGTCCTGGTAGTGGTTCATGGCGGTGTGCGGCTGCTCATAGTCATCGTCGAACACGTTGGTCGGATTGTCGTCGTACACATTCCCGCACGCTTCCACCAAGAAACTGACGAGCTCAGGGCGGTCACGCAGGTAGCGTCGATACGCCTCTTCATATTCGATGATTGCGACCGATCGCGGAACGATCTTGCCGCGCACGACATGGGAGATGCGCCAACCATCGGCACCGAAGCGTTCACTAAGGAGTGCGTTCCAGCGGGCCTTCTCGGCACCAGAGAACCCGGGGAGCCCAACTGGGATCCACATCGCGGACAGGCGATCTGCGGTCTCTGTAGGCAGGAGCGCCTCCCAGTTGGGGGTCATGCTGAGGCTCGGGCGTTTGGACCAGAGATGCCGAGACGCGGCATCTCAATGGCGGGACAACGATCTTGTACGAACAGCATGGATGACTCGTTGGCGATCTGCGCAGCAGCGGGGCTAATGACACCGAGCTGGAGCCAGAGGCCGCGAGCGCCAATTGCGACGGCATCGCGCGCAACCTCCTCACACTCCTCGGAGCGCCGAACGACATCAACGAGGTCAATTCGTTCGCCAGCTGG
>JBAXWE010000056.1:0-5477 GCA_037128565.1 bacterium | reverse complement strand
CCCAAACCGCATTTCCAATGCGGCGCCATAGACCACTAGGCGACCTCTCCGTGATGACCGTTCGCAGTGCGCCGATCAGTCGGTGGCGGAAAGGGTGGGATTCGAACCCACGAGGCTATTAACCTGCCGCTTTTCGAGAGCGGTGCCTTCAACCACTCGGCCACCTTTCCACGGCGGAGAATAGCCGATTAAGGGGTGAGCCGAACCTCAATGCCAGCGCTGGCCTGCATGCGCAGGAGCGCACGCACGCGGTCATAGGCCACAAAGAGACGCGCAGCGATGCCGTACTTCTTGATGAGGAGCCGCCACACCTTCGGCATCTGGTCACTGGCGAGGTTGAATGCTTCGGCTGGGAGTTGTGTGCCGGTGATCGTGCCAGTTGCGGTACAGGGGGCAACGGCGGCGCGACTGCTGTTGCGCAGGCGCTTCACCTTGCCGGCGGTGGCGTTGGTGAAGAGGTAGAGGCTGCTGCCGTCGGCGGCCGCCCACACGGGAGTGGTGACAGGGGTGCCATCACGGCGATAGGTGGTGAGGGCGACGTACTGCGCGGTGAGGATGGCGTCGCGTTCGGCGCTCACGCCGGGTCGATCTCGTTGGCGATGTCGCGCAGGCGTCGGGCGAGGGCCGAGATGTCTTCATCGGCATGCCCTGTCTTGATCAGTTCATCCTCAAGATGTGCCACGAGCATTGCGGTGGGCACCGGCACGTTCAGCTCATCGGCGAGGCCGATCGCGATGCCGAGATCTTTACGGTGGAGCGACACCTTGAAGCCGAGCGGATAGGTGTCGTTCGCCATGCGCTCCCAACGATTCTCAAGCGCCCACGAGCGCGCGGACCCACCGCTCAACGCGGTAACGAGCGTCTGCGGGTCGAGGCCCGCCTTCTGGCCAACGAGGATTCCCTCGGCAAGCGAAAGGTATGCCCCCGAGATCACGATCTGATTGACCGCCTTACCAACCTGCCCCGAGCCAAGTGGGCCGAGGTGCGTGATCGTTTTCGCGAACGTCTCTATATAGGGACGCGCTGCTGCAACCGCTTCAGGGCTGCCGCCGAGAAAGACGGTGAGCGTTCCCTTCTGGGCCCCTTCGCTGCCGCCACTCACCGGGGCGTCAACCATCAGGATCCCCTTCGTGGCGAGCATCTCCCCCATCTCGCGCGTGGCGCGCGGGGCAATGGTGCTGGTGTCAATGATGATTGCGCCCGCCGTTAGTAGGTCGATTGCGCCCGGTTGGCCAGGTGCTCCAAGCAGCAGCGCTTCGACATCGGGCGTATCGGAGACGGAGAGCACCACGGCGTCGGCGCCGGTGAGCGTGTCGGTGAGTGATGTGTGCTGTGTGGTGCCCGCCGGTGCGGTGCGGTGCGTGCCGCGGTTCCATGCCTGCACGCTGTGCCCAGCGGCGGCGAGGTGCCCAGAAATCGGGGCGCCCATGGTGCCTAGTCCAAGTACGGCAACGCGACTCATGTCTGAACTATAAGGAGGGAGGGGGAATGGTGCGCCCGGCGGGACTCGAACCCACGACCTTTAGGTCCGCAACCTAACGCTCTATCCACTGAGCTACGGGCGCATCTGCGATGTGCAGCGTACAACGGCTGGCGGAGAGGGAGGGATTCGAACCCTCGACGCAGGAAAACCCCACGTGGCGGTTTAGCAAACCGCTGCACTAGACCTCTATGCGACCTCTCCGAGACCGAGCGCGAGTATCCCAGAATCACCCGCCCGCCGCTATATGGGCCCCGTGCTGAGGGTTCGGCTACGGGGCGAGCTCCATCGTGCATGCGCCACGCACCTCGGTGAAACGATCGGGGCGGATCACCAACGCCACGCGCCAACTCCCCGCCTGCGGTAGCACCACGCTCCCCTGCCAGGCAGCCCCAGCGGTGCCGCCTCCGTTGCTCGTAAGGTCACTCTTGAGTGCACCGGCGCTACCAGGTTGCGCAAACTCAATCGAGATTGATTCGGCCGCAGGCGCACCAGTAAGCAATAAGAGGTTGTCGCCCACGCGACCGGGGCTGAGTGTGAGATTCGCCGTGTTGAACGGCGCGCGCATGGCGCAGCGGCCGACCCCACGATGCGTTGCATGGCCCTCATGGGGGGAGCCGAGCGTGAGCGCAGCGGAGAGGGCGGCCACCCCAATCAAGATGGCGACATCAACCGCGAACAGTCGCCGCAACGCGGCACGGGAGCCAGCCAACATCTCGGCTGAAGAGAGCAACCGCCGACGGGCCAGCGCGCCACCGAGCAGTGCGACGCCGGCAAGACCAAGCTTGGCGAGCAGCAGCGCCACATATGGAGTGAGCCCACCCGCCACTCCGTCGGTGAGCTGAATGCCAAGGAGCGTCCCGCCACCAAAGATCGCCACGATCGCCACGGTCGCGGCGCGTGAAAACGCCCTGGCCGACGTTCTCGCGTCGGCGTCGCTCACCGCCTCGTCGTGCTGCATGAGCAGCAGGGCCGGAGCGGCACCAAGCCAGAGTGATGCTGCAAGGAGGTGTGCGCCGAGGAGCAACGCAGTAAGGGGTGCGCTACCAGGGTGTCCACCGATCACCATCGTGGCGAGCGCTGCGATGGCAATTAGTGCTGGGGCGCGATGCCGCTTCGGTGTGGCGAGGCCTGCCGCCAAGGCGAGCAGTGCGATGCGTATGACGCCAACGACGGCGCTGTCGCTATTGATCCACGAGGTTCCGCCAATGACCGCCTCAATGACCCACCACGCAAGTGTTGCCACGGCGGCACTTGCGAGGGCACCGCGCCGCAGTTGCTGCACGCGTTGGGAGCGCGCCAACATAGCGGCCCATGCAGCGGCGGCACCAACAGCGATGAGCAGCGCAAGGTCGGCGCAAAATCGAACTGCCCAACTTGACGGCGCGGTTGATTGGCGCAGCGCGAGTGCCGCAGCGTGCGAGGCCTCGCTCGCCGCACCAACACCAAAGGTGGAGGCCTGATTCAGGATGTGGCCGTCGGCCGACGTAACCGTCCACGTCGCCAAGTACCAGCCATCGGCGAGTGGGGGAAGCACCTGACGCACCGTGACGCCATCTGCCACTTCGGGCGCCACGTCGACCTGCCGCCCAGTCGAATCGACAATGCGAACTGCATCGCGTTCCAAGCCAACCTGTTCGTTAAAGACGATGCGGAACTCCGTTGGCGCTGCGGGGGCGCTACTCCCATCGGCGGGGGTGATCTCAATGATTTCGGCGTGCGCGAGCGCTGACGTAGGCGCGTGCACGACGCCGATCCAGAGTACGAGCGCGGCGGTGAGGAGGCGCACTACGCGCCCCCCCACCATCCGCTTACCAAACCCAGGGCTTGGCATCGTTCAACGCTAAACGACTAGCGCTGTGACTTCGCACCGCGGCGAAGTCCAATGACGCTGGTCACGAAGGCTGCAGCGCCGAGCACCACTGCCACGTACACCAGTGGATCTGTTGCGGCATCGACGTCGCCGCCCATACCCATGCCAGTGCCGCTCGCGGCAACGACCGTGATCTCTGGTGCCGGATGCTCGAGGTCATCAGCGACCTGCCCTTCGGCCGGAATTTCGATCCACGCTACAGAGTCTGTGCCGCAAGACTGCGTCACTGGAACGGTGTAGGTGCCCGGCTTCATCGTAAAGATGGCGCTGATGCCGAAATCGAGATACTGATCGGCGGCCAGTGAACCACCGCTCCAGGTCACAACGCCAACACGGTCGGTGTAGTCGGTGCCCCAGAGGGTGTACGGATCGGAAGCAACACGCTCCGTTGTTGCCGTCCAACCTGCCAGCGCCTCAGGCTTCGCGTTGATCACCCCGTCGGGGAGCTGCACGCTCACCGTATCCGTTGGCTTGCCGCTGCAGCCGTGCGGGACACGAATATGGATCACCGCGCCATCGCCGCCCTGCGCGATGGCATCCCCATCGGGGAAGGTTGCGTGCGCCGCGACCGGCAATGCCAGTACCAGGAGCAGCGCGATTGCTGCTGTGGTGCTCACGAACGAGCGCAAGAATTTCTTCATGGATGTTCTCCTAACTATTCAATGAAATGCCGCACCTAGGCGGCGACAACACTGGCTAGGAGCGTGGTGGTGCGCGTACCCCATGCGCTTGCAGGCCGAGGAGGCCGAATGTGGGAACGGTCCACGTATGCGGGGCGGGTGCTTGCTCAGTCGGCACTTCACGCCGTGGGGGGTTCGCACGAAGACGTTCGGCGACCAGTTCGACCACTCGCGAAAGAAGTGCAACGCCGGCCGCTACCAGCAGCTGCGCCGCGATCCCGCATGCGAGGAGCATTGGTCCGGAGCCGCTCAGAAGTTCGGCTGCGACGTCGCCAAGGCCCGAACCGTGCGCCACACGCTCTGTCATCTCAATGGCGAGATACGCGGTGAGTTGCACTACGGCAAGGGTTGCGTACCGTCGACGTAGCGAGCGTGACCCCGCTGCACCGCGAAGCGTGGTGACCGCAAGAATTGCGACGGCCAGACCAATCACCACAGGAGTAAGCGCAAGCCACTGATGGCCGGTGTCTTTCAACACATGCAGCAGAACGGCGGGATCGCGATACGCCGCCGCATACGCGAGCTGATGCCCGAGGAGGAGCCCGGCGATCGCCCAGGCAACGGTTGCGGCGCGTCGGTGCATCGTCATCACGCCGTCACCGTATCAGCGAGCGTCTCCCAGCCCGCACTTCGTGCCACCCCCCGCAACGCGCGGTCGGGCGCAACAGCCACGGCGCGCTCCGCCAGTTTGAGCAGCGGAATATCTGCGGCGGTATCACCGAATGCAGCCAAGATGCGACCGCCTGCCGCGCAGGCAGTTGCCGCCCGCGCCTTCTCTTCGCCGGACTGCGTTGGCGCGGCAAGGTTGCCCGTTGCAACCCCATCAGATACTTCGAAGGGCGTGCCGAGCGCAATGGTGGCACCAAGTCGTTTCGCAAACGCCTCTGCAATGGGCTGATAGCCGCCGGTGGCAAGAACGAGTTCTGCGCTGGGGTCTACCACTCGGGCGTTTGCGAGCGCTGCCTGCACCGCGGTCACCGCATCAACACGTCGAGCGGGCCAGAGGTGATGTTCAACGACCCACTCCCCCATTGCAGTGAGCTGTTCACTGGATACGCCGCGCAACAGTTTCGTTTGATCTTCGAGCCAGCGCGCGCGGAAGCGTTCCTTATTCATGAGACCGCTGCGGGCAAGGAAGACGATTGGTAATCGAACGGTAATGAACCGGCGTGCGGCGGCCGTGGAGGCATTCGCAAGGATCCACTGGTGTACGCCGCGCCACGTTTCAGCGGTGGTGAGGGTGCCGTCCATATCGCTCACAACAATTGGTCGAGTCATGCGCGCAAGTATGCGGGCAAAAAGAGAGAGGCGCCCAGGTTGCCCTGGACGCCTCTCGAACGATCCTCGACGGATCGTTAAAAGTTACTTCTTCTTCGCAGCCTTGCGCGCCTTGCGCTTGGCTGGGGCCTTCTTCGCAACGGCCTTCTTCGCCGTCTTGCGCTTG
>JBAXWE010000055.1:0-5558 GCA_037128565.1 bacterium | reverse complement strand
CGCACCTACCGGTGTGTTGGCACGCGACACAGCGATGCCCGGCTTGCATCTGGCAGATGTGGTGCTGCCCGCCGTCGACGGCGGAGTCGCCACCCCAGGATCTGGCGCAACATGGGACGACCCGTTCGTCGGCGTCACCGCACCACCACAGATCGCCTGGGGCGATGCGCTCACCCTGACGTTGGCCGCTGGCCCAGCCGTGACCCACTGGATGGTCTACGACCCCGACGATGCGCTCTGTGTGGAGCCACAGGCTGGCCCCCCAGACGCCCTACATCGGGGTGGGGCGATCCATTTGACGGCGGGGGAGCGCCTCTCGGTGCCGCTGACCCTCGCCTGGAGCACGAATATTTGAACCTTCTCACGCTGTTCGGCGTAGGTTTTGAATGGGTACAGGACACCAGACCCCTCGCCCCCCGACCATAAACCGTATGACGACCGCCGATCGAACCAGTACTGCGCGCCCGTTAGCGCCGACCAGTCCGCCGCTGCCGCGGCGCTGGTCAATCTCGCCGAGCGACCTCAATTGGGGCGTCCTCGGCATCGCGCTGATCATCGGTGCGATGTGGGTGCGGCACGGCGGACCAGATCGCTTTGATAGCCCACTGAACGCCCTCACCGCCATCGGTCAGCTGACGGCCCTCTACGGCACCTACCTCGCCCTCGTCGGGATTCTGCTCATGTCGCGTGCGCCGTTCATCGACCAGGTTGTGGGCAGCGATGAGGCGTCGCGACTGCACCGCCTCGCCGGCTTCGCGAGCGTCTGGTTTATTGGCGCACACGCAATTGCCTCAACGATCGGTTATTCCGGTGCGACCAAGATTCCATCCATTGGTGAGGTGTGGAATCAGATTTACACTTTCACTCTCCTTGAATCTGGTGGCCTCGGCGGTACCATCGGCCTCGCGCTGATGATTCTCGTTGCTGTTGTCTCCATTCGTGCGGCCCGTGCACGCTTGGCGTACGAGACTTGGTACGGCATTCATCTGTACGTCTACATCGCCATGGCGCTCGGCTTCTTGCACCAGCTCACCCTTGGCACAGACTTCATCGACGACGGCCTTGCGCGCGCAAGCTGGATCGGGCTCTACGTTGTTGCGTTTGCGCCGCTGATCCTCTTCCGCTTCATTGAGCCGCTCGTGCGCAACCTGCGACACCGCTTCTACATTGACAAGGTGGTCATCGAGCGCGATGGCGTCGCCTCACTCTGGGTCACCGGAAACGCCATGCATAAACTCCCTGTTCGAGCCGGACAGTGGTTTGGCATTCGCGTGTTGAGCGCGAAGGGCTGGTGGCGCTCAAATCCGTACTCCCTCTCCAACGGACCGGATGGGATTCATCTGCGCTTCACGATCGAAGCGCTCGGCGATCGCTCGCGGGAGCTGCAGCGCATAAAACCTGGTACCCGCGTCTTCCTTGAGGGGCCGTACGGCATTCTCACCGGTGCGGTGCGCACGCGTGAGAAGGTCCTCCTCGTCGCCGGCGGCATCGGCATTACGCCGCTCCGAGCCCTCTTCGAGGTGCTCCCGGCACGTCGTGGCGATATGGCGCTCCTCTACCGTGCCCCCTCGAACGCCTCAGTCATCTTTAAGAAGGAGCTCACCCGTATCGCCGAGGTACGAGGTGCCAAGATCGATTTCGTGACGGGGAGTCGCGACCAGTTCGCCTTCAACGATGATCCGCTCTCGCCGGGCGGCCTCTGGGCAGCCTACCCCGACGTGCGCGAGCGCGACATCTATCTCTGCGGCTCACCGCGCATGATGGCCACCGTCGAGAAGAGCCTGCGCGACATTGGCGTACCGCATCACCAAATCCACCTTGAGCGATTCAGCTGGTAGCCCAGCACAACTGAGAGGAGCATCACCATGCCGAAAAGAGGTCTGATCGCATTCGTGTTCACGATGGCAGGACTGCGCATGATTTTGGGCTATACGCTGCCCGCCAGGGCTGGAATTGGCGCGGCGAGCCCTAGCCCAACAGGTACACCGGATCCTGGCGCGTCGCCCACGCCAACACCGACGCCTACTCCAAGCGGATCTGCTCGAGACGGCTCCTATACGGGCTCAAACTTCAATTACAACTACGGGGTGATGAAGGTCACGATCAAAGTGAGTGGCGGCAAGATCACCGATGCATCAGTGAGCCAGAACGGGCAATGGCCGATCGGATATCGACGCGGCGCGTGTACCGAATCGGTTTTCAATAGTGCAGCCGTTGATTTGGCTGTCGCAGCGAGTACCGGGTCAGACTTCATGGCGAAGCAGCCCAATGCCTGTAGCGGGGCAACCTACTCCTGGTGGGGGTACGCCAACTCGCTTCAGGCGGCGATTGATAAGGCAGGTTATTGAGCGATGACCAGGCGAGCCCTTCTCACCTTCATCTTCTTTGTCTCGGGCCTGCGGCTCATCGTTGGCTATGCGCCAAAGCCTGCGATCGCGGAATCGGATGTCGCGCTGCAGGATCCGACGATCGAACCCCCTGCCTCGACAACCCCGACTGAAGGAGCGGTGACGCCAACCCCTGATCCCTCAGTTGGCACCTCATCTGCGCCGACGGTGGTCCCTCAGCCCTCGGTAGGGCCGAAGGCCTCTGGCACGCCGGGCGCCACACCGAGGCCGACGTCGAATCCGACGGCAACACCGAAGCCAACGGCGACCCCCGTACCGACGGCTACCCCCGTGCCAACGGCGGCACCCGTCGCGACACTGCATGACGGTACGTACACGGGCAGCAACTACAACTACAGCTACGGCAACATGCAGGTAACGGTCACCATCACGAACGGAACAGTGACGAGTGCATCAACCGCCCAAACGGGCTCATATGCAATCGGCTTCAATTCTCGTGCATGCACGGAGGCTGTCTTCAATAGCGCTGCGATCAATCTGGCGGCAGGCTCCAGTGCATATTCGACCTACGTGAGCTTGAAACCAAGCGCATGTTCAGGCGCGACCTTCTCGTGGAAGGGGTACGGACATTCGCTGCAGGCAGCGATTGATAAGGCCACCTATTGAGCGGGACGCTCGACGAGTCCGTCACACGCGTCGTTCGGAAGGTCTTCGGCACCGCAGCCTCGTTGGCAGTTGTGGGGCCACTCCCATCCGCTGCAGTTGAGGCAACGTTTGCACGACTGAATGAGATTGAGGATCGCTTCTCAACATATCGATCCAACTCCGAGATCTGCCGCATTCGTGACGGTGCGCTGGCGCGAACGGATGCGCATCCCGAGACGCAGCGAATCCTAGAGATCTGTGACGCGCTCTCTGTAGAGAGCAACGGCATCTTTGATGCGTGGCACGCCGGCCGTGACGGCGGCCTGGAGCCAGCCGGGTACGTCAAAGGGTGGGCGATTGGTGTGGCGGGCACAATCTTGCGCGAACACGGTGTGGAAAACTTCTCGCTCGGTATCGGTGGCGATATCACTGCATCTGGTGGTGGGCCAGCTGGTATCGGATGGAGTGTTGGTGTCGTTGATCCGCGGCGCAACACGACGCTGGTCGCGCGGGTCGCGCTCCGCAATGCTGCCATTGCAACGAGCGGCGTCTCGGAACGACCTGGGCACCTGCGCGACGCGGCGAGTGGCGAGGCCGCGGAGAGCCCATGGCTCAGCTTCACAGTGGTGGGCCCGGACATTGCCCGCGTCGACGCCCTCGCGACGATCGGTTTTCTCGAAGGGCGAGCGGGGATGCATCGCGTTGACCACGAGCCTGGATACGGCGCCCTCGCCATGGATACCGATGGGGTGCTCACCGCCACCGAAGGCTTCCGTACCCGCACGATCTAAGGCGATTTATTAGCGACTTCTCACGAGATCCTGTGCGCGGGCAAAGGACGCCACCGCACAGACCCCCCAAGATTCAGGGAAGCGGCTACTGACAGCCGCGGAGCGAGAGGGGGCCACCATGGCGAAGAGCAAGCGAACCGTTGAAGCACCGGAGATTGCCCCGATGGAGCCATTGCGCCCAGAGTTTGCGCCAGACTCCTCCTCGCACCGACGGCATCCAGCCTCAACGATCGCGGCCTTTGTGCTTGCGGCAGGGTTTGGTCTCGCGCTGAGCGGCGTGTTGGCCAGCGAGGCCGGGATCCTTCCACCGCTTGGTGGCGGCAGCAACGTCGAGGCGGCTGACCAGTCACCCGATGCGAGCACCGACGCCGTAACTGACCCATCGGTAGACCCTGCAGCGAACGCCGACGCCACGGTTCCCCCCTCTGGAGCTCCAGTAGTTGATCCGGCGCCGACGATCGATCCAGGGCCAGGCGTGCTTCCGCCACCACCTGGGGGTGGCGGCGATGAGGACCATGCCGGTGGCGGCGACGACGGTGCTGGAGACGACCACGATGGCGGAGAGCAGGAGGGCGGCGACGACGACTAGTCGCCAGCTGCTCCATTAACTACGAGTCGCCGCAGCTTTCTGGCGGGTTAGCTGCGGCGATTCTGTGCTCGATCGAGCGAGAAGCAGCAAAGCGACGCAGATTAGATAAATTTTCAATTTCGCACTACTGCACCAGGTCAGCAAGCTGGCTGCGTCTCCTCTGCGACGATCTTTGGGCGGCGGCGCGCCAGTCAGAGGCCAGTGAAAATTATTCTATAACTTAAAAAATACAAACCCTCCTAAATTAAAAGTATTCAAAACTTGTCGTAATCCTATGCGCCTTGGTGAATATCTGAGTAATGTGCGCGGGTGAGTCCCTTAACCACGCGTAGCAAAATCCTTTCCGGGGCGAATAAGCTCCTTAAATCTGCATCGCCCCTCGGAATCCGTGCCAATTCCGTTGCCGAAGTGGCAGGGGTTAGCCCCTCGCTCGTTCATTACCACTTCCCGACCCTAGAGCTGCTGTTCACTGAGGCGGCGGTTAACCTCTACGCCGAACATGCGGCTGAAGAACGGTTGCTGCTCGAGGCCGAAGGCGTGCCCCTCACTGCGCTTATGACCTGGCACCGGATGCGTCGTGCGTGGATGCTCGAGCACAGTTCCACAGCTTCACTGCTGAGCGTGCCGAAATCATATCCCGTGGACCGATACCCCAAATGGCGAAAATCCGAGCAACTCCTCGTTGATGGGCTCACACCGGTCATTGCTGAGCTACATAAAGATCTGAGCAGCAGAGAGGCGAGACGCACTGCGCAACAGTGGCTCTTGATAACGTTTGTCACAGATTTAGACTTTACTGAAATTTATAAAACTTCTCCTGAAAGTGTACAAACAGCATTCCGTAGGATTACCGCGTGAAACATCTGCGGCGATCTTTTATCGGGCTCCTTCTTTTTGTGTTGACCCCAACCTCAGCGGTGTTGGGCAACACAGGAGTTTCGAGTGACCCCGCCGCACTCTCCTCATCTGTAGTTTCTCGATCGGTCATACAAGGTAGGCAACCAATCCCGCTCGTCGCCGCACCGCAAGCACAAACAATCACCTTTGCGCAGCCGGCCGGAGTAACCTTCAATCAATCTCCAGTGCAGATGATTGCAACCGCCACAAGCGGTCTTGCGGTGACATTCACGAGCTCAACCCCGCTCATCTGTACAACGACTACGACAGGGCTCGTGACGCTGGTTG
>JBAXWE010000054.1:0-5613 GCA_037128565.1 bacterium | reverse complement strand
AGCGTGAGGCCGAGAGCGGCCAGAAGCTTGACCATCCCGGCGTAATGAAGGTGCTGGCCTACAACACCCGCGGCCAGGTGTACATTGTGATGGAGTGGGTGGAGGGCCGGCTGCTGCGCTACATTCTTCACGAGACGAAGAAGATGCCGCTGGAGCGGGCCACCAAAATGACGGCGGCGATCTGCGACACGCTGGCGTACTGCCATCGCAACGGCGTGGTGCACCGCGATCTGAAACCGGAGAACATCATGGTGAACGATCAGGACGAGGTCAAGCTGATCGATTTTGGGATTGCCGGCCTGGCGGGTTCGCGGAGGCTGACGTTTTCCAAACTGTCGCAGGTGATGGGCTCGCCCGATTACATCGCGCCGGAACGCGTGAAGGGTTCGCGTGGCGACGGGCGCGCCGGCGGCGGTCGTCGCGACGTCAGCATCGGGGACGGGGAGGCCGGCTCGCCCAAGGAGCTCTCGCGCCTCAGCCTCGTGAATCTTCACCATGCCCTCCCGACTACTTCGTCCCCTGACTCTGCGCAGCATACGCGTGCAGCGGCTGGGCGTCGCGGCTACGATGATTCGCAGAGTAGGGGTGGGCTCACCCCGACAGGACGGAGCGCAGAGGAGGCGGCATGGCTCGCGGATCGACACTCCCGGCTCCTCGTCGCGGCCTCCGCGGCGCGATCGCCTACCGCGGAGGCGAGGGGATGCTTGCCTGGGCCTTCCATCGCATCTCAGGGGTTGCGGTTTGGGCCTTCGTCATCCTCCACGTGATTGACATCTACCTCGTTGGTGGGAATCCAACGGCGTATAACGAATTGCTCAAGATCTACTCCAGCCCCGCAGGTCGAGTGATGGAGACACTGCTCGGAGCCGCGCTCTTCTATCACGCCCTCAACGGGATGCGCATTGTTGTGATGGATCTTTGGCCAGCCCTTACCGCATTCCACCGCCAACTCTGGCGCATCGTCTGGATCACCTTTTTTGCACTTGGCCTCCCTGGGGCGTACATCATCTTGAAGCCGATCTGGGAGCTGGCAAAGTGAGCCGCGCACCGCGCGCCCGTCAACCACGCCCAGCCGGTCATGGGCGCGAGCTCGCCTACTGGTTGCTGACGAGGTACTCAGCAATCGCCCTATTCGTCTTAGCTCTCGCGCACTTCTCCATGACGCACTTCATTTATGACCCTGCGAACCAGAGCGCAGAGTGGATTGCGCAGATGCGCTGGAATTCACTGGCCCTACGCCTCCTTGACTGGTCGATGCTCTTCATCGTGCTCGTTCATAGCTTCCTGGGAATGCGCACCGTCGTGCAGGATTATCTGAAGGGCACAGCGCAACATGTCGTGCTCACCCTGCTCTGGATCCTCGCGGCTGCACTTGTCGTGCTTGGGAGCAACGTCGTTCTGACGCTGCCGCTGAAGTGACCGCAGGACTGCGCGCCGAAACGACGCATATTGATGTTGATGCCATTGTCGTCGGCGCCGGTGGCGCCGGGCTCTGGGCAGCGCTCGAGCTGGCGCGTGAAGGAATTCCAACCGCGGTGCTGACGAAGCTCTACCCAACGCGATCGCACACGGGTGCGGCCCAGGGCGGAGTCTGCGCGGCCCTAGGAAACGTGGAAGAGGATCACTGGGAGTGGCATATGTTCGACACCATCAAGGGTGGCGACTACCTCTCCGACCAAGATGCCGCGGAAGTGCTTGCCCGAGAGGCAATCCCCGCTGTCATCGAGCTAGAGCGCATGGGACTCCCGTTCAATCGCACCCCTGATGGCAAGATCGATCAGCGTCGATTCGGTGGCCATACGCGCAACTACGGCGAGGGGCCGGTGCGACGCAGCTGCTACGCCGCAGACCGCACTGGGCACATGATCCTGCAAACGCTGTACCAGCAGTGCATTAAGGCTGGCGTGAAGTTCTACGACGAGTACCACGTCGTTGACCTGGTCTTTGAGGGCGGTGAGGCAAACGAGGGCGGACGTTGCTCTGGGGTTGTCGGTTACAAAATCTCTGACGGAACGCTGCACGTGCTGCGCGCGAAGGCGGTGCTACTTGCGACTGGTGGTTACGGTCGTGCATGGCGAGTCACCTCGAACGCGCACTCGCTTACCGGCGATGGCATGTCACTAGCGTGGCGGCGCGGTGTGCCCCTGCAAGACATGGAGTTCTACCAGTTCCACCCAACCGGTATCGTCGGGATTGGCATCCTGTTGAGTGAGGCGGCGCGTGGCGAGGGCGGCTACCTGCTCAATGATGAGGGGAAGCGATTCATGGAGACCTATGCGCCTAAGTTGATGGAGCTAGCGCCGCGGGACATGGTCTCGCGTGCAATCTATCAAGAGGTTCGCGCCGGCCGCGGCATCGGCGGAAAGGATTTCGTCTACCTCGATGTTCGACACCTCGGGCGTAAGGTGATTGAAGAGAAGTTGCCAGACATCACTGATTTCGCCCGTGTCTATCAGGGCGTGGAGCCGATTAGCGAACCGGTACCGATTCAACCGACCGCCCACTACGCGATGGGTGGCGTGCCGACGAACTTGGAGACGGAGGTCCTTGCCGATGCACGTGGCAACGTGGTGCCGGGGCTCTTTGCGGCGGGCGAGGTCGCCTGCGTGAGCGTGCATGGCGCGAACCGACTCGGCACAAACTCACTCGTCGACCTCCTTGTCTTCGGCAAGCGCGCTGGGATTCGCATGGCGCAGATCTGCAAGAGCACCTCACAGCCAGGCGCGGTGCAGGGTGCCGAGCGCGCGGTACGTGACGAGCTCCTCGCCCTTAGCACGCGGCCATCCGGGGTGCGCCCGGCGGAGATCCGCCGTGAGCTCGCCGCCCTGATGATGGATAACGTCGGCGTCTATCGCGACGAGGCGCTCCTTGGTGCCGCAGTGAAGGGGATCGCCAAGCTGAAGGGGGAGTACGCCAACGTCCGCGTGGAGGACACCGGGAGCGTCTTTAACACCGACCTCCTCGAGGCCCGCGAGCTCGGGTACCTCCTCGACACCGCCGAGGCCACCGCCGTCTCCGCCTACGCACGCAAAGAGTCACGCGGTGCACATAGCCGAGAGGATTTCCCAGAGCGCGACGATGCCAAGTTCTTAGCCCACACGCTGGTCTGGCAGGGGACGGCAGGAGCCCCCGCGACCAAGCTCGACTACAAGCCGGTAACGATCACCAAGTTTGAGCCGAAGCCGAGGGTCTACTAAATGGCCACCGCAACAACCGTTGAACTAAAGATCCAGCGCTTTGATCCAGAGCGTGATAACGAGCCACACTGGCAGACGCTCACCGTCCCGGTGGAGCCGATGGATCGCGTGCTGGATGTGCTGACGCGCGCGAAGGAACTCTTCGACGGCTCCATCACCTTCCGCCGCTCCTGCGCCCACGGTGTGTGTGGCTCGGACGCGCTGCTGATTAACGGTCGCAACCGCCTCGCCTGCAAACTACGCGTGGAGCAACTAGGGAAGACGATTACCGTTGCCCCGCTCCCTGGCTTGCCGATCGTCAAGGATCTCGTCGTTGATATGGACGGCTTCTTCAATAAGTACCGCTCGGTCCAACCATATCTCGTTGCTTCGCCGGTGGAGGGGAGCGGCGAGCGCATCCAGAGCCAAGAGCAGCGTGATCGCTTCGAAGACACGACCAAGTGCATCCTCTGCGCCGCTTGCACCACCTCATGCCCGAGTTTCTGGGCCGAGCCCGAATATGTCGGCCCCGCAGCCATCGTGAATGCGCATCGCTTCATCTTCGATTCCCGCGATGAGAACGCTGCCGCCCGGCTCGACATCCTTTCCGACGAAGATGGGGTCTGGCGCTGCCGCACCACCTTCAATTGCGTTGAGGCCTGCCCGCGTGGAATCAACATCACCAAGGCGATCCTTGAGGTCTCCTCAGCGATCAGCGCCCAGGAGTAGTCTTGCCACCTCGCGCCTACATCATTCGTACCGATGGGGCCTGCCGCGGGAACCCTGGACCTGCATCGATTGGCGTCGCGCTTTATGACGCGGCAGTTCCTGGCTCAGACGACCCGGACGCAATGCCCGTCGCCTCCATCTCTGCGGCGATAGGCACCACCACGAACAACGTGGCGGAGTGGCGTGCGGTAGTTGCGGCAATTGACTTCGCCGCGGAACTTGGCGCGCGCGAGATTGACCTGCTGCTAGATAGCAAACTTGTCGTAGAACAGCTGCAAGGCCGGTGGCGCGTACGTGACGCCAAACTCGCCCCACTCTGCGACGAGGCGCTCAGGGGACTCACGCGCTTTGCCCACTGGAGTGCGCGCCACGTGCCGCGTGCACAGAACGGTCGTGCCGATTCGCTCGCCAATGAGGCACTTGATCGCGCACTGCGTGGTGGGCCCGCTTGGGTCGCGCGTCGCCCACAAGAGCCAGTCTCTGCCACCACACGGGCAACCTCCGGCCCTGAGGGGTCAGCAACAGCAGCAGCGCGCATCACCCTACTCGGCTCCGGGGCGAGCCGAGGCGTGCCGCGTGTCGGTTGCCGCTGTGGCGTCTGCCTCTCCAGGGATCAGCGCAACCGCCGTCTGCGCAGTTCGGTCCTTGTTGAGTGGCTGGATGGCGCAACTGAACGGGGTGTAATCATTGATCCAGGGATGGATCTGCGACAGCAGGCGCTGCGTCACGGCATCACGCGCCTTGATGGTGCGCTTGTCACGCACATTCATGTCGATCACACGGGCGGCATCGATGAGCTGCGTGCCTATACCGACGCACAAGATGCGGTGTTGCCGATCGGTGCAGGTGTTGCGACGGCGGATGAGTTGCGAAAGCGTTGGGAGTACGCCGTTGATGGGCGAACGGCACCAGGCGCAGGAATCCCTGCACTACAGCTGGTCGTGTCGGACCACGAGGTGACGATCGCCGGCCGCTCATTCCAAGCCATCCCGATCGTTCATGGCAAGCGCCCGGCTCACGGGTGGCGGAGTGGGGGGTTCGCCTATCTCACCGATGTCAGCTCGGTGCCGGCGACATCTCGCGATCTTCTCGGCGACCTTGATCTGCTGATCGTCTCGGCGCTGCGGGACCTGCCGCACCCGACGCACCAGACCGTGGACGAGGCGCTGGAGTTGATTCGAGCGGTTGCGCCGCGTCGGGCGCTCCTCACTCACCTTGATCACGACCTCGACTTTGAGGATCTGGCGACGCGCCTCCCAGCTGGGGTAGCCCCTGCCTTTGACGGGCTCGTCGTAGAGGTTCCGGCGCGCTAGACTGCCGATCCGGCGAGATGGCCGGACGGCCGCGTCGCCCCCTTCGGGGAGCGTCGAGGAAAGTCCGGGCTCCGAGGTGCAAGGCAGCGGGTAACGCCCGTCCGCCGTAAGGCGCGGACTAGTGCCACAGAGACGAGTCCGCCGCAGAGCTTCGGCTCAGCGGCGGGGTGAAACGCGGCAAACTCTGCCTGGAGCAAGGTCGAATAGGGAGGCATTCCAGTCGCTTGCGACTGGACCGGCGCACCGCCGGGACCTCCGGGTTGACCGCTAGAGCCACCGAGCAATCGGTGGCCGAGATGGATGGCCGTCCCCCCGCAAGGGGGACAGAACCCGGCTTACAGGCCATCTCGCCGGACTCCTCCTAGTGCTCGATTCGTGCTTGGCCGCCCCAAAAC
>JBAXWE010000053.1:0-5632 GCA_037128565.1 bacterium | reverse complement strand
CTGGCGGGAATTCGTACAGCAGGCAGCACATAGTTGAAGACCTCGTCGCCGTTGACGCAGCGAAGGGAACGCTCGACCTCCTCACACGCTTCCCGTCTGATCCCATAATCGTTGGCTGACGGGTAGAATGCCCAAGATGCACACGTTGCCGCAGCGTACGGCCCAGTAGAGGAGAGTCCAACATGATCTCAACCGGTGAGCTGAAGAAGGGTGTTGTCATTGAGCTCGAGGGCGACCTCTGGCAGATTCTTGATTACCACCACATCAAGATGGGGCGTGGCTCCGCGCAGGTGCGCATCAAGTTCCGCAACGTTCGCAAGCAGTCCATCGTTGAGAAGACCTTCCAGGCGGGCGAAAAGTTCCCGCGCGCCACGATGGAGCGCCGCACGGCGCAGTTCCTCTTCTCTGAGGGCGACGACTACACCTTCATGGATACGGAGACCTACGACCAGTTCGTGATCACTGCGGAGCAGCTCGGTGAAGCGAAGGACTACATCAAGGACGGCCTGCAGCTTGACCGTGTCAGCTACGAAGGCGAGACGCTCGGCGTTGAACTGCCGATCAACCTTGATCTCAAGGTGACGGAGACTGATCCCGGCTTTGCTGGCGATACGGCGACCGGCACCCGAAAGCCGGCAACCCTTGAGACAGGTTTGGTCGTCCAGGTACCGCTCTTCGTTAGCGTGGGTGATGTCATTCGCGTCGATACACGAACGGGCGAATACCAGACGCGCGTCTGAACCAGGTTGACACTCCCGTCGAGGCGCTGAGCGTCTCTGATGTCGCTGCGCGACTTAAGGAGCGGATCAGTTCCGACCCAGAACTTACCGACTGCATCGTCGTCGGCGAAGTGCAGAGCGCGATGCGGAGTTCGGCTGGCCATGAGTACCTCACTCTTCGTGACGAAGAGGCCACGCTTGATGTCGTGCGGTTCCGCGGGGCAATTCGCCCTGGCGAAGAGACCCCCACGGTCGGCGAGATTGTCATTGCTCGTGGCCGCATTGATCTCTATAGCCCACGCAGTCGATATCAACTCGTAGCTTCAACCGTTGAACGCGCCGGTGGAATCGGGCTCCTCTCGCGAGAGTTGGAGGCGCTAAAGCGCACGCTCCAGGCGGAGGGACTATTCGACGCGGCCCGCAAGCGACCGATCCCGCATGCCCCACGAGGAATCGGCCTGATCACCTCAACCTCTGGCGCTGTCCTGCACGATGTGCTGCGGGTGCTACGCCGCGAGGCACCGCTCGCACGTCTCGTCGTGGTTCACACCGCGGTGCAAGGTGCTGGCGCCCCCGAAGAGATTGCCAAGGCGATCGCGCGCATTGACGCCTGTGCGATGAAGGAGCGACGCAGTCGCCGACTAGACGCACTTAGCGTGCTCCTCTTGGCGCGTGGTGGTGGTTCGAGCGACGATCTCAGCGCGTTCAATGCGGAGGTCGTGTTGCGTGCGATAGCGGCGTCTACGACGCCACTCATCTCTGCTGTCGGCCATGAATCAGATGTAACGCTCGCCGATCTTGTGGCGGATCTGCGCGCAGGTACGCCGAGCATTGGCGCAGCCGCACTCTCGAGTGATCTCTTGCAAACTCGGCACGACCTGCGGCGTGTGCTCGAGCGCGGTGGCCGGGCGCTCTCTACAACGTTTGACGGTGCGGAACGCAGCGTCGCTGCGGTCGCACGAGCGCTCGATGATGCTGGGCCGCTCGATCGCATAGAGCGCGCGGGGGAGTGGGTTGCCCAGCTTTCTGATGACCTGGTACGCGCTGGCCTCGGGAGCCTGCAGCGGGCAACGAACTCGCTGGGGCAACTGAATTTGCTGCTTGGCGCTCTGTCGCCCCTGCGGGTTCTCGCACGGGGGTACGCGATTGTGGCGGAAGAAGGGGGAGGGGCGGTACGCTCTTGGCGCGATGCCCCCATAGGGGCGTCACTGCACATCCGCTTGGCGCACGGCGCCGTGCGGGCAACCGTAACCGAGCGAGTGGAGGAGGTGACCGATGGCAAAGCGTAACGCCACTCCTGCACGCGCGAGGCGACCTTCGGAGGTAAACAGCGAGCTGCCGGCGACATTTGAGGCAACAGTTGCGGAACTCCGTACCATCGTGGATGCGCTCGAGAGCCAAGATGCGGATCTTGAGATCGCCGTGGCAGAGTACGAACGCGGCGTGGCGCTGCGACGCCACGCTGAGGCGCAGTTACACGCGGCACGCTTGCGCGTGGAAGAGTTGCTCCCTGACGGATCTACATCGTTAATCGACGACGAAGAGGAGGACGAAGATGCCTGACGAAGGAGTTGCACTGCGCGCCGTTGGCGCCGACTCGCTGCTCGCTCGCCTCGACGGCCCTTCCGGCCTCAAGGCCCTGTCCAGTGCAGAGCTCGACCAGATCGCACAGCAGCTCCGAACCGCCATCATTGCCACCACCGCCGTTACTGGCGGACATCTCGGGCCGAGCCTCGGCGTTGTTGAGCTAACGGTCGCCCTTCATCGAGTGATGAACTCGCCGGTGGACCGCATCGTCTTTGACACTGGCCACCAGGCGTATCCGCATAAGTTGCTCACTGGCCGCCTCGCGCGGTTCGGCACATTGCGACAGCTCGGTGGCATCGGTGGCTTCCCACGGCGCACCGAGTCCCCACACGATGTCTTTGACGGGGGACATGCCGGCACCGGCATCTCCATTGGCCAAGGGTTGGCGCTAGCGCGCGATGTCCGCGGGAGCAGCGAGAAGGTCGCGGTTGTCGTTGGCGACGCGGCGCTCATGAGCGGCCTCAGCCTAGAGGCGCTCAACGACATCGGCCATCGCGGCACGCCGCTGCTGATCGTGCTGAACGATAACGAGATGTCGATCTCGCCGACGGTCGGAGCAATTTCCACGTATCTCTCAAAGGTGAAGATGTCTAATAGCTGGCGCCTAAGCAAAGGCGCCTGGGACCGCTCAATCTCTCGCGTTCCGTTCGTTGGCGCGCAGCTCGCAGCATGGTCGAAGAGCCTGCGCCGCTCCGTGGTCGCCCTTGTGCAAGAGCCGGGTCGCCTCTTTGAGGACCTCGGCATCACGTACGTCGGCGTGCTCGATGGCCACAACCGGGCGCAGCTTGAGGAGGCATTCTCTAAGGCCTTCACGATGCAGGGACCTGTCATCGTGCATGTGCGCACGCAGAAGGGTCGCGGCTATCGTCCAGCAGAGGCGGATCCGATCACCTTCCACGGTGCAGCGCTCCCGAAGATGACAGTGGGCGCGACCGATAGCTACGGCAAGGCGGGTGCCGATCCGATCGCCACACCTGCCAAGGCGCCGAACTACACCGCCTTCTTCGCCGCCGAAGTGGTTGCCGCCGCCTCGAGCGATCGACGCATTGTTGCGATCACTGCCGGGATGCCGACGGGCACCGGGCTTGATAAGTTCGCTGCCGCTTATCCAGATCGCTTCTATGACGTCGGCATCGCCGAGCAGCACGCCGTTGCTGCTGCGACCGGTATCGCCATGGGCGGCGGTCGTCCGGTGGTGGCGATTTACTCGACCTTCCTGCAGCGAGCGTGGGATCAGATCGTGCATGACGTCTGTCAGAATGACCAGCCGGTGCTGATCGGTGTCGATCGTGCTGGCCTCGTTGGGGAAGATGGCACGAGTCATCAGGGCATGTTCATGCTCACCGCACAACGTCAGATCCCACGACTTCTGATTGCCTCGCCAAAAGATGAGCAGCAGCTCCGGTCGCTTGTTCGCACCGCGCTCGCACAGGACCATCCGTTCGCCCTGCACTATCCGCGCGACAGCGTTGTGGGTGTGCCGGATGCGACTCCAAGCATCCTGCCCGTCGGCGTCTCGGAGGTGCTCGAAGAGGGGAGCCAGATCGCGATTCTGACCTTTGGTCCAATTATTCAGCGCGTTGCCCCGGTCGCCGCCCGCCTGCGCGCCGAAGGAATCTCCGTCGCGCTCGTGAACGCCATCTGGGCGAGCCCGCTTGATCACACTATGGTTCGGCGCTACGGCGAAACTGCCGACCTCATCGTGACTGTTGAGGAGAGCGTCGATGCCGGTGGCTTCGGCGGTGCCGTCGTGGAGTCACTCGCCGCGCACGAGTCCGCGACAGGCCGACGTGTGAAGGCGTCGATCGCCACGATCGGGATCCCCGCCGGTAGCTTCGTTGACCACGGCAGCGTTGCCGATCTTCGCACGCTGATCGGCCTTGATGAGGCTGGGATTGAGCGCCGCATCCGGGCTGCCTGGAGCGCGCGCAACCAGTAATCCCCTCCGTTCGCATAGCGCAGCACCTCCCTGCAGGGAACGCGAACGCTGATTCCCATGTGCGATGATGTAGCCATGCGCCGCTTCGGTTTTGTCTACAACCCGACCAACGACCTTGCCCAAGAGGCGTGGGATGAGGCCGCCGGTTGGTGTGCCGCGAATGGCGTTGAGTGCTGGGGGCATGCAGCCGAAGATGTGTCCGCAGTGCGGGCGGCACTCCCGGGCACCGAAGTCCTGATCTCATTCGGTGGTGACGGCACCTTCCTGCGTGCCGCCTCTGCGGTTGCCGGCACCGCTACCCCGCTCCTCGGTGTGAACCTTGGCAAGATCGGATTCCTTGCGCGCGCGGAGGCGTTCCAGGTCGAAGCGACACTCGATGCCCTGCATGCCAAGCGCTGGACCACGCAGCCTCGCATGGCGCTCCGAGCAACCATTCACCGCGGCGACGGGCGCACGGAACAGCTTGACGCTTTGAACGACGTGGTCGTCGCGCGCGGTCGCCTGCCTCGTGTTCTGCGGCTGGATGTCGCCGTAGGCGAGAGCCACCTAGCCACCTATATCGCTGACGGCGTGATCGTCTCGTCGCCAACTGGCTCCACCGGCTACTCGTTCTCCGCGGGGGGTCCAATCCTCGAGCCAACGAGCCGGAATCTCATCGTGACCCCGATTGCTGCCTACCTTGCAACGCTGCGCTCCGTTACCGTGTCTGCAACACAAATTGTGACCTGCACGGTGGTGCAGGGGGAGGACGCCGTTATCTCGGTTGATGGCTGGATTGATCAGCCACTCGAGATTGGTGATCGCGTCTCAGTCACCGAAGCAGAGCAGCCAATCAACTTCGTCGAGCTGCACGGCGCCGCCCCATTCTGGGATCTGGTCCGCCAGAAGGTTGACCTCCTTCCACGGTGAGTGCGCCGAAGGGTTCGCACATCCGCGAGCTTGGCGTGGCCGGCCTCGCAATCATCGATGCGGTTCGCGTTGAATTCGGGCTCGGTCTTACGGTGCTTACCGGTGAGACTGGGGCGGGGAAGTCACTCCTTGTTGACGCGCTCGCGCTCGCGCGCGGTGGCCGTGGAGACTCAGGGGCTGTGCGCGCCGGATCTGACCGCCTTCGGGTTGACCTACAAATCTCAGCGCAGGGTCGCGACCAGATCGCGGTTCGCGAGGTATATGCCGAAGGACGCTCCGTTGCCCGCATTGACGACGAGCTAGTGACGATCGGCCGCCTCGCCGGCGAGATCGGCCCCCTCGTTGATATTCACGGTCAACATGATCAGCAGCGCCTCGGTGACCCAGCGCGACAGCGCGAACTGCTCGACCGCTGGTCAAAGGCTGAGGGGCAGTTCGCGCTGTCGCGCTGGGTCACCGAGGCGCTGCTGATCATGTT
>JBAXWE010000052.1:0-5758 GCA_037128565.1 bacterium | reverse complement strand
GGCGAGGTCGACACGCTCGTCTATCCAATGCCAAAGCGCGGCGGGATCTTCCGCATCAGCATCGGCATTGAATCTGTGAAGGACATCATCGCCGACTTCAGCCAGGCGCTCGACCACGTCCGCTAAGAGAGAGCCTGTGAGCTACATGCTCGATCAACCGAAGGGGCGCGCGCGCAGCGTGTTGCAGATTGCCGCAACCATCAGTAATACGCTCCTGGGGCTCCTGCTTCTGGTCGCTGGCGCGCTGAGCCTGTCGCTCATCGCCTTCGCCGCGATTGATATCGCCGACCAAACCTGGGCCACACTCGGTGAGCGGATCACCTCAGAACTTGGGAGTGATGTGGCTGCCCTCTTCCAAACGTTCCAAATAGATGTTGCGTCGATCCTTAGCAGCCTCGCATCGCAGAACAATCTCCCTGAGTTTGGTGCGTGGGTCCGTCAGATCCTCGCGCTGCTGATGGTGGCTTCGTTCGCGCTTGGACTTGCGGGTGCTGCGCCGCTCTTCGTTGCTCGTGAACTGTGGACCTTCAGCGCACGCCGTTCCGTGCTCGTCTATGGAGCGCTGCTGGTTGTCATCGGCGTCGTTGGCCTCATCATCGCTGGCGTCCCCCAAATTACCTGGGGGCTCGTGCTGATTAATGGACTCCTGACGCTGCTCTCGAGCCGAATGATCCGCCTCTCGGCCTAAGCGCCAAATCCGCGTAGGCGCAGCGCCAAACGCACCAGCGGTCCGCGAAGCGGGTCAAGGTCAACGTCGAGCGCACCTGGATAGACAACCGGCGCACCGCCCCATCCAGCCTTAAAGTGCGCGATCCCGGACGTTGAGATCCCCCACATGTCATAGGTGGCGCTCCCCCGGGCAACAGCGCGTTCAATTGCGGCAACCTTCAGCGCGTACGGTGCCCGGGCCTCGTTCCCTGCATCCGTTGCGCCGCCGAACAGCTCGGTCGTCGTGGTTCCGGACGTGATGACGAGGAGCGCGCCCAGCACTTCACCCGTTGTTGATTCGGCGATAAGAATCTCTGCCTCTCCGTTAAATGCATCGATGATGCGCGCGAATGCGGCACTACTGCGAGTCTTTACGCCCGTTCGCTGGGCAATTGAAGACATCGCGGCAAAGAGCGAGTCAGCACCGTCGCCACCAGCAGCGCGCACAGTCACGCCAGACTCGGTTGCATGTCGCGCGTACTGTCGCCACTTGCTGCGCCAGGCAGCGCGAACCCCTTCAGCCCCACCGGTTAGGTCAATACGCCTACTGGTAGATGGCTGCACGGGTCGTGCGCGACGAAGTGTCAGTCCCGCATCGCTTCCTGCGGTCAGCCATGGTGCTCGCAGGCTGGTGCTGAAGGTATCGTCAGGGTGCACCTGATCGGCCACTTCAGGGAGCGGCGCGCTCTCACCCGGCTCAAGCCGAACAAGGGTGACGCCATCTCTACGGAGGTCAGAGAGTCCGCGTAGCACCTCGCTGCGAAGTGCGGCCGCTTGTTCTGCGTGTGCGGCAACGACGATGGGTCCGCGCGGCGCGTAGGCGATGCGGCCGAGACCGGCAGGTAGGCGCTGCAACAGGAACTGTGCTCCTGCCCACGCCGCACCGTCCTGCGCGACGAGGCGCACCGACTCCCAGCCCGTAAACGCTTTCGACGCAGCCCAGGCTGGCTGTTGCACAAAGGGGAGGTCGGAAAGTTGGCCGGCAACGGCTGCGGCGCGCAGACGCTCCCCCCAGGCGTTCGGCTCTTCTCGGACCACAGGACTCATGCGCGTAGGGTACGCGCCCCGCTACCCTTGCGCCTATGCCTGCAGATCAGACCCTCCCGCCGTACGTGCTGAACCCTGACGGGGTCGTCTTCGATTTAGATGGGGTGCTCTGCGATACCGAGCCGCTTTGGGCCGAAGCGCGCTTCGCCATTGCCGCCGAAGTGGGCGGTCGCCTGGTCGAAGAGGACTTCCATCGCTTCTACGGTGCGAACACGCGACAGTGGGGCAGCGCCATGGCTGAGATCCTGGGCCACCCAGATGCCGACGAGATTGCGACGCGCACAATCAACCACCTCGAGTCGCTCTATCGCTCCGGGCGGGTGCGGGTCATCCCTGCGGGGGTTGCCGCGGTCCGACGCGCCGCCGCGCGCGGCCCCGTTGCCATCGCGTCGGGGAGCCCTCGCAGCATCATCGCCACGCTGATTGAGATCCTCGGGCTCGCCGATGTCGTGCGCACCTACGTGAGCTGCGATGAGGTTGCTGGCGGCAAGCCGCTCCCCGACGTCTACCTCGAGGCGTGTCGCCGTATCGGCATTGAACCCGCGCGCTCCCTTGCCATTGAAGATTCCCTCGCGGGTGCACGCGCCGGTAAGGCGGCGGGGATGAGCGTGGTGGTGGTGCCTCTTCCTGGTGCGCCGTCATCGACAGGAGCAGCCGAGATTGCGGACCTGGTGCTCACGAGCCTCGACGAGCTGCCGCTCGCCGCGCGTTAGTCCTTCGGAATACCCGCCTTCGCGCCAAGCGCCTCGTTGGATGGCTCAATCAGGTACGAGCCATCCTCGAAGATGATCACAGGAATTGACTTTGCGCCAGTCAGCGTTTCGATCATCTGCTTGGCGGCCGCATCGGCGTCGACATCCACATAGGTATAGGGAACCCGATGTGCGTCGAGGTAGCCCTTTGATCGCGTGCAGTCGCCACACCAACTAGCGCCGTACAGGGTGATCTTCTTCGCGTCACTCATGGGTACTACCTCCGTTCCAATGCTCGCCGCGGGCGCGGCGCTGGGTTCATCGTAGCGCGTCGCAAGAGGAGCAGGCCACCGATGGCGATTAGCGCCCCAGCAATCGGGAGCCCGCCAAGCCCTTCGGGGAGATACCAATTAATCGCAACTGCGGTCGTAATTACCGGAGGGAGCGCCCCGATCCAGAGGAGCGGTTGCTTACTGTGCTCGGCCGCACGGATGAGGCGCCAAGCGGTGATGCCGGTAAGCAGGCCGACCACGATCCACTCTCCTGGTAGACGGGTGCACACGTAGTCGGCGGTGCAGGTCTGCAGTGTGTCGTTGAGGCGAGTTGTTGCGATCGGCACCAAGACCGCGGCGAGTGCACCGACACCAAACGCTGCGAACACCTCAACGAAACGGCGCTCCACAGGGCGATATCCCGCCGATTCCGCGCGAAGGAGCCCTCGCCCGAAGAAGAGCGCGGGCAGGAGTGCTGCAAAGAAGAGTGCGGCAAAAACAACGGCGAGAAGATTCACATCTTGAGAGAGTGGCACGCTTGTCCATATTGCACTTGTTTCAACGGCGAGCGTCACCAGTCCCAGAGGGAGTAGCCCAACAGCAAAGATGGCTCCCGTGATGCTGATCCAGTCAGGGAGGCGTCGCGCACGACGCGCGAGGATGCGTGCCATCAGGAAGATTGTTCCACAGTTGATCAGCGCATTGAGCAGGCGCGCGAGGAAGCTTGCATCCCACGGCAGCGCCGAATGCAGCACCGCCACGACCGTGAACAACACGCTGAACGCCGCGATCAGTGCGAGGAGTGTTCCAGTACCAAGATCAGCGGGGAGGCGCACACTCAGTCGGCCTGCAGCGGTGGCGACGATTGCAACGGGGGCGCCCACCGCCACGATAGAGACCGCGGCACGGAGCTGTTCATTGCTAATCCAGGAGAAGAGGTCCAGCCGATTAGCCGTAAGCCAGGTGACCAGGGCAAGGAGGATGCCCGCGTTCAGGAGGAGCGAGGCGATAACGACATCGAGCTTTAGGGGCGAGCCGGTTGCTGTGCGCCGCGTCGATGTGCTCATAGGGCGAGTATGCGCCCTCAGCGTCGCCCCCGCCGCGTTCGCGCTACCCTCCGTTTCATGTTGAGAGGATCGGTACTGCTGACCTACGCTGCCGTAGCGACCGCTGAGTTCGTTCGCGGCGTCGGCCTCATCGCCTCGGGGGCACTGACCTATGGCCTCCTTGGTGGGGTAATTCCGGCCGAGGGGGGCTACGACCGCCTGGTGGCCTACGCTTCGTTCGCGACCATCGCCGTGGGTGCACTTGACCTGCTCCTGCTCGGGGCGATCGCCGTGCGAACGATCGGAGGGGGTCGGGCTCCACGGGCCCAGATCGTCGTAAGCCTCGCCCTCTCCCTGCTCCTGATCCTGGTCGGGGGACCCCTCGCACCGCAGGTCACCATGCTCGTGCTCACCACGCTCCTCGCCCTCGCAATTCGCCTCGAGGGAGCCACACGGGCGGCGAACGGCTAGACTCCCCCGCATGGTTGGACCTGTCTACCTCACAGAATCTGGGAAGGCTGCGCTCGAGGCCGAGCTGCATGACCTGATCCATTCGCAGCGCCCTGCCGTTATCGCGCGCATCAAGGCGGCGAAGGAGCTCGGCGACCTGCGCGAAAACGCCGACTATGAGATCGCCCGGAACGAGCAGTCGTTCATCGAGGGGAAGGTCTTGGAGATTGAAGAGAAGCTGCGCAACGCCGAAATCATTGATGAGCACGCCAGCACCGACGAGGTCGCCCTCGGCTCCACCGTCACCGTAACCGCAGAGCGGAAGAGCCACGACTACCTGATCGTGGGATCCACCGAGGCTGACCCGAGTGGTGAGCCGCCGAAGATCTCCAACGAGAGCCCACTCGGCAAGGCGCTCATCGGGCGCAAGGTCGGCGACAAGGTCGTCGTCACCCTGCCGAACGGCAACGAGATCAACTACACCATCAAGAAGATCTCCTAACCCTCGGAGCGCGCGAGCGCCATGAGCACCTCCCTCACAACAACGGATCTCGCCGATCTTGGTCGCGCGCAGGATCGCGAACTCCTGATCGGCAACGGCCTCGGCGGCTATACCGCCCTCTCCCCGCTCGGTGCGCCAGGTCGCCGCTATCACGGACTCCTCGTTGCGGCGCTGCAGCCCCCGGTCGCGCGCACGGTGCTCGCCGGCCCACCGATGCTCTGGGTGCAATCTGCTGACGGCTGGCTGCCGCTCTTTAGCTTTGAGATGGAGCCTGGCCGATTCTCACCACAGCTGGGTGCGCCTCTCTCCAACGCGTCGGTCGGCATTGGTGGTGTCACCAGATCGTGGGAACTCTCCGTTGGTCGGCTGACGGAACGCCAGTCCGCGGTCCACGGCGCGAATGCAGTGCTGCTCTCGATGAGCCTTGATGCTGCGGCCACATCTAGCGTCGAACTCCTGCTACGCCTCACCGCAACAGCGCATGACCATCACGACGCACTTGTTGGCGACCTAACCTGCGCGGAGTCCCACGTAGATGAGAGTGCGCAGCAGGGTTCGTGGCGATTGGGCTCCGCGTGGCCCGAGGTACAGGTCCGCTGTGACGGCGGCGCACTCTCCCCCGATGCTGGGGTGATTCGTGGGCTCTTCCATCGGCACGACGCGGCACGAGTTGAGGCCGACCGATCTGATTACGCCGTACCGCTTCGCTGGAGCGCGCGGATCGAGCCTGGCGAAGCTGCATACCTGCTGATTGCTATTGAGGGCGGCGGGATCGGTCGGCCGCCAGCAGAGCTCCTGGCCGCGCTGGCACGGGGTGGCGGAGCGGCGCTCCTCGCCGAGAGCGAGGCGCGCGATCGCGACCTGCTCGCTCGCGCTGAATCTGTGGGCGATGGCGCCGACACGGCAATCGCCGCGAGCAGCGAACTTCAGTCGCTGGTGCTTGCCGCTGATGACTTTCTTGTGCGTCGACGCATTCCCGCCAAGCCAGGCCCATCCGACCCACAGGCACCACTCGGCTGGTCAGTAATTGCGGGTTATCCC
>JBAXWE010000051.1:0-5857 GCA_037128565.1 bacterium | reverse complement strand
AATCTGACGCTCGCCGTCGTCGGCAAGCGGTCAGACGGGTATCACGAGCTCCATTCGGTGGTGGCGCAGTTTGAAGCGGGCGATCGCCTCTATCTGCGTCGAGCAACCGACGGGGTGGATTCGATTCGGCTTGCTGGCGTGCCCCTGCATCTTGATGGGGAGAATCTCTGTGCCGTGGCGCTCGCGGCGCTGCGCCGCGTATGCAACGTTCCGCCGGTGGAGATCGTGCTCGAGAAGCGCCTCCCCGTTGCCGCTGGGCTTGGAGGAGGCTCGAGTGACGCCGCCGCAACGCTGCTCGGTGTTATTGAGCTCTTCGATCTGGATATTGATGACGAAGCCCTGAACGCGGTCGCAGCCGAATTGGGCTCAGACGTTCCACTCTTCCTCGTTGATTCGCCTGCGCTGTTGGAGGGGCGTGGGGAGTCGGTGACTCCGCTTGGCCCGTGGACGGGCGAGCCCCTGGGGCTCCTCCTCGTCACCGCAGGCCTGCCGCTGCGCACCCCAGAGGTCTTTGCCGCATTTGCCGCGGGGCTCCGCGGCTCGTCGCAGGGAGCGGCCTTGGTTAGTTCCCAGCACCTTGCAGCCGAACTTACGGCCGGTATGAGCGGGGAGGGGCTCCTGCAGCGGGCAGCCGCCTTGGCATCGGCAAACGACCTCCTCGCCCCGGCCCGGGCTGTCGCGCCGTGGCTCCGCCCCTTCGATCATGCCCTTCGCCGCCTCCTGGATCGCCCGCTCTCGCTCTCAGGTTCGGGGCCAACCCTCTTCCTCCTCTATCCTTCACAGCGAGAGGCAGAGGAGGGGGCAACCCTGATTGCCAACGCCCTCGCGAGCGGGGAGCTCGTGGCGCCGGAAGGCATCACGCCCTCTGTCATCGCAACGAGACTGATTACGCCAGGTTCTGGCGAAAGGGGAGCAGCGTGAAGCGTTCGATTACTGGGGCGGGGATTCCAGCCGCTATCGGACCGTACAGCCCGGCTATTGCCGCGGGCGACGAACTCTTCTGCTCCGGACAGCTGGGACTCCATCCTGAAACTGGCGCACTCGCTGACGGCGTCGCCGCGCAGGCGGAACAGGCAGTCAAAAACCTCGGCGCCCTGTTGGCGGCTGCAGGCTATACCTACGACGATATCGTCAAGACCACCATCTTTATGGTTGACCTCGCCGACTTCGCAACGGTCAACGAGATCTACGGACGGGCATTCACGCAGCCGTACCCCGCGCGCTCAACGATTCAAGTTGCAGCGTTGCCGAAGGGTGGCTTAGTAGAGATTGAAGCGATCGCCAAGCGAGGCGGCGCCGCAGGATGAACCCGTCAAGTCGCGGGCCGGAGCGCCTTGAGGGCGTGACGGCCATCATCCTTGCCGCTGGAGTCGGATCACGGATGCAGTCCCAGGTTCCCAAGGTGCTGCACCAACTACTCGGCCGACCAATGGCCGGCTGGGTCGTGGCCGCTGCCACTGAGGCGTTCACTGCGAAATCTGTCGTTGTGCTCTCGCCCGCCACCGCAGGGCTCGCTGATCTACTGGGCGGTGACGTCTTGATCGCCGAGCAGCCAAAGCCGTTCGGCACCGCCGATGCCGTTCGCTGCGCGCTTGCAGCACTCCCAGGATCTGCAAAAGAGCTGCTCATCGCGTGCGGCGATACGCCGCTCATCACTGCCGCGTTAATGCGTGAAGTTGTTGCGGCTCGTCGCGACACGAAAGCGCCAATTGCGTTGGCCGCCTTTGATGCCGATGATCCTACGGGCTACGGCCGAGTCATTGAATCAAGCGATGGCACGGCGGAGTGCGTGATTGAGGAGCGTGATGCCAGCGAAGAGCAGCGCGCGATCGGCACCGTCAATGCTGGGCTCTACGCCGTCGACCGAGCGTGGCTCACCGAGGCCCTCGGCGCCATCACGCCGTCGAAGGCGAGCGGGGAGCTCTACCTCACCGACCTAATCGCCGCCGCACAGGCTGCAGGAACCCCTGCGCCAATCGTGTATGGCCCAGAGATTGAACTTGAGGGGGTCAACGACCGACACCAGTTTGCCGATGTCGCAGCCGCACTCCGTGAGCGCATTAACGAGGGGCATCTGGATCGCGGTGTGGCGCTGATCGACCCAACGACGGCGTGGATTGACGTGCAGGTTACGATCGCCGCCGACGTGGTGATCGAACCAGGCGTCACACTGCTTGGAACGACAACCATTGGGGCGAGAACTCGTGTCTGCAGCGGTTCGCGCCTCGAGGCAGTCACGATCGGCGAAGATTGCACCATTCGCTCCTCAGCGATCGAGGGCTCAACCATAGCGTCGAATGTGGATATTGGGCCGTTCGCGCACGTTCGACCAGGGTGCAGCATTGCCTCCCACTGCCACGTTGGGAATTTTGCTGAGCTGAAGGCGACCAGCCTCGCCGCAGGCGCCAAGGTCGGCCATCACTCGTACCTCGGTGATGCTGAAGTAGGAGAGCGTGCCAATATTGGTGCCGGAACCATCACTGCCAACTATGACGGTGTGAAGAAGCTCAAGACGGTCATTGGCGCCGATGCCTTCACTGGCGTTGGAACGCTGATCGTGGCGCCCGCAGGTATCGGCATTGGAGCAAAGACCGGGGCCGGAACGGTCGTGCTAGCTGATGTCCCTGATGGCTGCACCGCTGTTGGAGTTCCCGCTCGCATCATTCGAGAGGCATAAAGATGCTTGCCACCGATATCCTGGTCATATTGCTGCTCATCCTCGTAAATGGATTTTTCGTAGGCGCCGAAATCGCGTTCGTCTCGGTACGTCGCACGCGTCTAGATGAGCTTGCCGACGCAGGGGATCGCCGCGCCAAGCGTGCGCAGCGACTCATGCGCGACCCAGGGCGCTTCCTTGCTGTTATCCAGGTGGCGATCACCTTTCTTGGGGCACTCGCATCTGCTGTTGCAGCTGTCAGCCTCGTTACCTTCGTTGCCGAACCACTTCGAGGTGTCACCCTCCTCGCTGAGCAGGCCGACACGATCGCGCTGCTCCTTGTCACCTTCCTGGTCTCTGTGGTCTCTATCGTGCTTGGCGAGTTGATCCCGAAGGGGTTTGCCCTCGCTAATCCGGACCGCATTGCCCTGGCGGTCTCTGGTCCGATCTCAATTTTCGCCAAAATCGTGAGCCCCCTCGTCGCAGTATTGGTCGTTTTAACCAAGGTCATCTCGAAACCATTCGGCATTGATCCAACACGCACGCCAGAGCTCTCTGCCGCAGAGATCCGTCTAATCGTGGAGCAGGGGAGCCAGCAGGGGGTTCTCGAGGCCGAAGAGGAGCAGATGATCAGCGCGGTGATGTCGCTGAACGACTCCAAACTTCATGAGGTAATGGTGCCGCGGATCGACATCGTGGCAATTGACCAAGAGGCGAGTTTTGATGATGCCGTCTCGCTGGTACTGACAGAGGGCCACAGCCGTACCCCGCTCTATAAGGAGTCGGTCGACCACATCGTGGGCATCCTGTACGCCAAGGACTTGCTCCGCATTATTGCTGCTGGCGGACCTCGCCCACGACTGCGTGACATCATGCGCCCCGCACTGTTTGCCCCCGAATCGCAATCTGTCGATGATCTGCTCCATGAGCTCCAGCGTCGGCGTGTTCATATGGCGGTCGTCCTCGATGAGTACGGCGGCACCGCGGGCCTCGTGACGATCGAAGACCTACTGGAAGAGATCGTTGGCGAGATACAGGACGAGTTTGACGAAGAGGAGCCGATGAAGGTAATGGTTCGCGATGGTGAAGCGATCCTCGACGGTAGGGCGGACATTGACCAACTGGGCGAACTTGTTGATCCGCCCATCGAGCTTGAGGATGATGAGGAGTACGACACTGTCGGCGGATTTGTCTATCACCGCATCGGCCGCGTTCCCGTCGTTGGCGACACTGTGGCGATTGATCCGTTCACTATCACCGTGGTAAAGGTGACTGGTCGACGCGTCGGCAAGGTGCGTGTGACCTGGGATGCGGGCGCCGTAAAGCCAGTTGCCGATTAAGCGGAGATCACCCGGTCGATAATCTCTTCGAGTTTCGCCACCGCGCGTGGGTTGAGCTGCGAGAGACTGCGAATCTCACTGATCGCTTTAGCGCGCCACTCTTGCGCCTGCATGCGTGTGTACTCACGTGATCCGGTCCGCTCAAGCACTTGCAAGCCGGCGGCCACCGAGGCGGCTCCGGGGTTTGCTTCGGCATAGAGGCTCGTCAGCACTGCGCGGTCAGCGGGGGTGGCCTGCTCCATGGCATGGAGCACTGGCAGCGTCTTCTTATGTCGGGCAAGATCAGACGCCTCTTTCCCTGTGGTCGCCTCGTCGCCCCAAATGCCGAGGAGATCGTCATTGATCTGGAAGGCGAGCCCGAGGGCCCAGCCGAAATTGCGGAATCGTCGGATGACCTCCTCGTCGTCGCTGGCGAGGATCGCACCCGACTCTACGGAGCCAGAGATGAGGGCTGCAGTCTTGCGGCCGATCATTTCAAAGTAGTGTTCAACGCTCTGCATCTCAGTGCGCGCACTCGCGGCGATATCAATGAACTGCCCCTCGCAGAGGCGTAAGCACGTCTCGTCGTAGAGCTTCATCAGACGTAGCACTTTCGTGTCGGAGAAACCGAGGCTGGTCAGGTGGTGCAACGCCACGCGGCTGATGGTGAAGAGTGCGTCGCCGGTATTGATTGCCTGGGCGACTCCATCGCGTACCCAGAGTGTTGGTCGACCACGTCGTTCGGCGTCACCATCTTCGATGTCGTCGTGAACGAGAGAGAAGTTATGCCCCAACTCTACGGCGGCGGCACCAGGGAGAGCTCGCTCCCAGTCTGGCGAGATAGAGGCGTAGGTAAGGAGGCCCAGGAGGGGGCGCATACGTTTCCCTGGCCGTGCAGCGGGATCCGTGTACCCGAGGTGGTAGCGAATCTGTTCGTACATGGGGGCCGTGATCGGTTCCTCCCATTCAGAGAGCAGAGCAAGGATGGCGCGATCGGTGGCCGCAACCAGTTCGTCAAGGTTCAGGCTGAGCAGGTCGCCACCCGCCCCTTGCTCTTGCTCGCTCACGCATCCCCCTAACCTTTAATCCGGCCCGATTGCACGCGGCGCGGTTATAGGTCAATGCTACCCTGCGCATCATGCCTGCACGTCAAAGCACTACGTCGCTGGCCGTCGTCACCTCGCGCTTCCGCCTCGGCGAAGCCGATCGCGTGCTCACCCTCCTCTCGGCGACACGTGGCAAGTTCAAGGCGATCGCCAAGGGCGTGCGTAAGCCGACGAGCCGCCTCGGGGGTGGGGTAGAGCCCTTCGCCGAACTAGACCTCGCCCTCGTAAAGGGGCGGACCTTTGACACGGTGACGCAGGTCCGCAGCGTGCGCGTCTGGCTCGGGCTGCGCAGCCGGCTCGGCAGCGCCGCGGTCGCCTGGTACATCGCCGAGCTGGTCGAACGGGCCACGAGTGATGAGCAGCCCGAACCCGAACTGTACGAACTGCTCCTCCATGCGTGGGATCTTCTCGAGTCTGGCGCTCCCGACGCGCTCGTTGCACGTTGGGCGGAGTTGGCGCTGCTCGATGCCGCTGGCCAGGGCCCAGAGCTCGATCTCTGTCTCGATTGTGGGCGTGCACCACTCGTCGGGGAGCCCCTCCGTTGGGATGAGGAGGGGGCCGGCATACGTTGTGACTCCCATGCACTTGGTGGATCGTTTTCTAGCGATGCGCTGCGGCTCATGCGGGCGTTACGGCGATTTGCTCCAGAGGAGTTGGCCTCACTGACGCTGCCACCCGTCCCCCAGCGAGAGGTGAGCCGAGCGCTGCGCGGCGCGATCCATCTGCTGTTTGGCAGTGAGCCGAAAAGCCGCGGCTTCATGGACGAGGTTCTGGCA